>DUKA01000240.1 GCA_013329615.1 Candidatus Bathyarchaeota archaeon | reverse complement strand
GCGGACAACATCGACCAGATGATCAGTGCAGAGAAGCTTCTCGTCGACGCCCTGAAGAAGGCGAAGGTCGAGGTCGTCCGAGGCGGCGAGAAGCACCAGAAGATGGACCAGATAGCCTGGAACACGAGGCTCGTTCAGGAGCACATCAGGCACATCGCCGAGGCGAAACCTGAGACGCTCATCATCAACCAGGGCAGCTGGACGTTCCCGTGGGACAGCGTGGACGCCGTGAAACGGTACGCCGCCGAGACCGGAGACGTACCCCGAGTGGTGATGTTCAGCCACAAGGACCCGACAGTGCCCGGGCTGGTCGCCGGCATGGCGGCGGGTGGAGGATTAACGCGCATAGGCGTCCCGTTCAGCCACGTCTTCGGCGACATCAAATCGGATAAGGCCGTTATCAAGCGCCTGCTCGCCATACTCGCCTTCAACGAGCGCCGCGCAGCCGAGGCGGAGACCGCAAAGAAGGTCATCGTCGACCTCAAGGCACAGAAGTACCTCGCACTCGGCGGCATGAGCCTCAAGATGCCCACAACGACGGCCGACGTCGACCAGTGGCAGAAGCTCTTCGGAATCAGCTACGAGGCGCTCGACCAGAGCGAATTGTTACGCAGGGCTCTCGCAATGGTGGAGTGGAGTGGCAAGCCGGGGGAGGGCAAGTACAAGGTACTTGACCCACGCCTCAAGAAGGCAGCAGACTACATCCAAAAGCATGGGAAGATCGACTACAGCCGCCCCAAGCTCAAGGAGTTCTCCAAGATGCTCCTGCAACTCAGCCTATACTACGCGGGCGAGGACATCGCCGACGAGTACAGCGTAACATTCGCCGGCATCAAGTGCCAGGACGAGCTGAGCGCCCAGCACTGCACCGCGTGCCTCATGGCAGCATACCTGAGCAACGACGTAGGACCCGACGGAAAACCAAAGAAGATTATACCCGTCGCCTGCGAGAACGACATGGACTCCGCCCTCACACAACTCATCATGCACCTCGCCTCTGGAAAGCCCGCCGGCTTCGGCGACTTCCGCGACGTCGAGGACAGCATCCTCTACATCGTGAACTGCGGGCAGCACCCACCCTACTTCTTCGGCGGCCCCGAGGTGGACTCGGCGAAGAAGTTAGACAGCGTCGAGTACATGGGTCAGGAGATATTCTACGACGCGGGTGGAAGCAGCGTCAGGGGTAGGACCCCAGGTGGACACACGATGACTGTGGCACGCCTCGGCAGGGAGAACCTCCGCTACCGCCTCGTCGCCAGCGTCATGGAGACCCTCCCGGTCGAGCCGGAGGAGCACGAGAAGTACAACCCGAGCTGGCCAATAATCAAGGGCAAGATACCCATGAGCGACGAGGAGATCATCAGCGTTTGGCCCTGCAACCACTTAGGCTTCGCCTACGGCGACCTCACCCCAGCCCTCGCCGAGATCGCGCACCGCCTCGACATCGGCTACACCATCTACGATGCCGACGGTAACAAGTATCACAAGCCGACGTGACTGCGTTGACGTACCTAGTTGGGACCGACATAGGCACCCTCGGGACGAAGACGGTGGTCGTCGACGCCGGGGGGAGCATCAAGGGCAGCTCATTCCTCGAATACGGTGTAATCACCCCGAAGCAGGGCTGGGCGGAGCAGTGGCCCGACGTCTGGGAGAAGGCGGCGCAGGCATCGATCAAGACGGCGATCGAGAAGGCGAAGATAGACCCAAAGGAGATCGCAGGCGCAGCCATCAGCAGCCTCTACGGCGGAAGTGGAGTACCCCTCGACAGGGACATGAAGCCCATCCGCCCCTGCATAATCTGGGCAGACAGACGCGCCACAGACGAGTGCAGGTGGCTCCGAGACAACATCGGCGCCGACGCCCTCTTCAAGGTCACCGGCAACGTTATCGACCCCTACTACGGCTACACGAAGATGCTCTGGATAAAGAACAAGGAGCCGGAGAACTGGGCGAAGATACACCGGCTCGAGACACCCAACGCCTTCGTAATCAGGGGCCTCACGGGGGAGGAGAGCGTCGACTACAGCAGCTCCGGCAACTACGGCGGACTATTCGACATCCACAAGCGTAACTGGTCGGAGAAGATGATGGGCGAACTCGGCGTACCCCGCGGCTTCTTCCCCGAGAAGATATCGAGCTCGGAGGACATCGTCGGCGAGGTCACCACGAAGGCGTCGAAATCAACGGGTCTTCCCAAGGGCACACCCGTGTGCGCCGGGGGGATAGACGCGAGCGTCAGCGCCCTCGCGGGGGGAGCCATAGAGGACGGCGACCTCGCCTCAATGCTCGGCACCAGCATGTGCAACGGCTTCATCAACCACACCCCCCGCCTCTCGCCGAGGATGATCAACTTCCCCTACGTCGTCAAGGGTCGCCAGTACACCTACGGCTTCACCGGCATCGCCACGGCGGGCTTCAGCGTCCGCTGGTTCAGGGACGAACTCGGACAGGCTGAGAAGACCGCGCAGGAGAAGACCGGCGTAGACGCCTACAAGCAGCTCGACGAACTCGCAGCCAAAGTACCCATAGGAAGCGACGACCTAGTCTTCTTACCCCACCTCATGGTAGGGGAACGCGCCCCCTACTGGGACGAGCACCTCCGAGGCGGATTCATAGGACTCGGCGTCTACCATAGCAGGGCGCACATGTTCCGCAGCGTACTCGAGGGAGTCGCCTACGCGATGAGGTGCAGCCTCGAGGCGGCGTGGGAGGTAGGCATAAAGGTGAACAGGGCGACGCTCGTCGACGGGGGGGCGCGCAGCCCACTCTGGAGGCAGATAATCGCAGACGTCACCGGAGTCCCCATGAGCTACATACCCGGCGCACAGGGTGCCCCTCTGGGGGACGCCATACTCGCGGGGCTCGGAACGGGCACCATCAAGGACCACAAGGTCATCGAGAAGTGGATACCCGAGAAGGTCCCCATGAAACCCAACGCAGAGAGCGTCAAGGCGTACCAGCGTTTCTACAACCTCTACAAGATGAGCCTAGAGGCAACCCGCCCCCTCTTCAGGGAGATGGCCGCGTAACCAACCTTATACACCCCTCTTTCCCCTATTCACCCAGTATATTTCACTCGGTGAATGCATATGAGGAAGATTGGTGCTTATCTTCTAGGCGTATTTCTACTGCTCCTGCTCGGGGCTGCCCTGATCCATCCCTCGCTTCTCGTCGTGGCTGATTGGCTCGGGCCTGTGTTCGGGTCATCGGTCTACCTCGCCTTGACGATGGCGTTCCTCATGCTGGGGGACCCTCTTGGCATCCCTATTCTACTCTTCATCTGGCTTTTCGTGGCGCTCCTCATCGGCTGCATCGTCCGCAGGAGGATAGGCGCGGTCGGCGTCGTCCTGCTCGTCTGGCTGACGATGCTCCCAATAATGGCGTCGACGGTCTTCGCCATCGCCGAGAACGTCCCTAACATCTTACAGGGGGCGGACGGACCCATGGGCTGGTTGCCTCCTCTACCCAGCGGCATGACCTTGACCAGCATATTTGAGGCCCCTATCGTCGGGAAGTTCGTGAAAGTTGCTCTGGAAGCGCTCAACGGGAACATGGATAGGCGGATGCTCGTAGAGCAGGTAATCGTGGGGCTGGTGACCGACGTCGCCTTGAAGCCCGTGCTGTTAGTGGTTGGGACTCTTATCGGCGTCGAGTTGGGGCGCCTCGTTGAGAAGCGGGGTCTGAACGGTTTGAAACCCTCGCCCAAGACGGCGCCGACTAAAGCAGTTGCGATGCTTCTGATTGTCTGCATCAGCTTGACGCCGCTCATCCCCTCTGTCTCTGGTGTGCGATTCGGTGAAGAGGCTTACACCGAGGCTATGATCGGTGCCCTCGACAAGAAGGGCAGGGCTTACATCGGCGACGCCTTCGCGGACACGAGCTCGACCCTGTCCGGGATGGGGCTTAGTGGCTCGGACACGGATGGTCTCGCAGCGGCTGTGGTGATATCCCACAGCGGCGTGATCGATATTCTACGAAAACTCATCAGCCAAGACTCCTCCCTCGATGAAGTGACGAGCCTAGTCAATCTGCTCCCGCCGACCTTCGCCGTAGTCGTCTACTTGGGGGTGCCCGAAGCCACCGCTCTGCAGCGCTCCGTATCCGTGTCGGGTGCGCTCTCATCAACCTACGGCGTGAGCCTGAGCAAGTTGACCTCCTTCAGCATGCAGCCGGGGGAGGGCAACCAGACCGAACAGATGCCCCTGATCACTCTCGCCTTCTACCAATCCTCCTCCGATGTCGGCGTCTTCGCCGATAACTACCTCACACAGTTCAGGAGCCGCGGCGGCTTCGCGGACACCATCGGCGCGGCTGTGGACAACGGTAGGCTGGTCCCCGGTGAGACCTTGGACTCGGCGTCGGGCGCCGTCTTCGCAGCCGGGTTCGTCAACGTTGACGCCCTGATGACGTATCTCTCGATCGAGGACATCCCTGAGGACGTGAAGGGCACCCTCGGCGCTTTCCTGAGCGGCTCCATCACATTCGCCGGGGGCGTCTCCTTCTGGGACAATGGGGCGCAGCCAACAGACGGCTCCGACAACTTCGACTTCCTAGACCTCCTCGGCACAAGCACGACGCCGAGTTACTCCCCTACCTCTGACTTCAGCACACTTCTAACGTTCGCCCCACCGGGGGAGAACGTAGGCGGGGGCGAGGATGTACCCAACATCAAGATATCCACGAGCGTCCCGCTCACACAGGAGGAGCTAGACGCCGTCTACCGATTCTTCGAAGATATGGGCTACGTCGTCAGGGTGACACAGGGAGCTCCCTCCCCCGACAACTTCCAAATCAACACAGCTGACCTCACCCTGCCGCTAAAAGTCGAAGTCACAAAGACCATCACAGGCGGCGAGACGGCGACAGTCACAGTGACGGTGACAAACAAGGACACGGAACCTATGACGAGTGTCACACTTGATGACAGCGATTCCCTGCTGGGCTACGCCGAGGGCGTCGATCTCGTCTCCGGGGACACGACGGGCACCTGGGCCGTAATACCCCCCGGTGAGTCCCGCACTATCACATACAAGGTGAGGATCGACAACCCCGGCGTCTACACGCTTGAACCGGCCAGTCTCAGCTACACGGGAAACGGGGTGGAGTTCAGCGACACATCGAACAGGATCGAAACCGTTGCATCCAGACCATTCTTCCTCTTCGTTCCCTTCGAACTCACCGCGTTGACTTGGATGATGGGCAGCCAACTCCTCGACATGGTGACTGGCAGGGGCGTCATCATAATGTCGGTGATCACACTCGGCTTCGTCGCGCTAGTCGTCTGGGATGGTTTCAGGAGCTACAAGCGGTGGAGGAAACCGAAGGAGGCTAGTGTAGCCCCTCAACCAGAATCCGGAGATAAGAGCGAAGCCCATCCGTGAAGAGGATGAAGCCAGCCAAGAACCACACCGTGGCGTCGGCAATGTATAATATACCGAAGCTGGCAGCAGAGTAAACTACGTAGCTCCACGCATATTCGCCCCTAGTATAGGCAAACAACGCCGAGGAGGAGCTTCATGATGGAGTATAGCAGCCTCTCTTCGTGCGCTAAGAACCCGCCTCCAACTTGAATCCTCAGCCGGAGGCGGAATATGCAGTGTGTAACCGGTGAAACTAAGGAGCCGGTAAAAGAGGGGGCGACTAGAGGATGATGCGCGCGTCGACTGCGCGTGCACCATTCTC
>DUKA01000096.1 GCA_013329615.1 Candidatus Bathyarchaeota archaeon | reverse complement strand
GTGCGGCATGATGGTCGTCGGCGGCTACATAATCACCGAGATGGAGGCATTCAAGGAGCTATTCGGAGTCGAGGTCGTCCCGATCGGGGGCGGCGGCATCGACGGCGCGGAGGGCTCCAAGCTCTTCCTCCTCGATGGCGACGACGAGGCGGTGAAGGAGGCGGTCGCGCTGGTCAAGACCATACGCGGCGAGCCCAAGCTCACCACCCGCACCATCAAACAGAAGTAGGCGCCTTCTCCAAGCGCCACTCTACCTTCTCCGCCCCGTTGAAGCGTGCGAAGTCGTCGAGCGTCTTCTCGAATTTATCCTGATACTCCTCGTCGGGCTCGAAACCTTCCTCGTACCATAGGCCGCGCACTATGAGCGTCTTCTCCTTGCGGTCAGCCTTGGGGTCGAGTCGCCCGATGAGCCGGTCGCCGTAGAGGAGAGGTATGCTGTAGTAGCCGTACTTCCTCTGCTCCGGCTTAAGGTAGACCTCGAGGGCGCGCTCGAATCCAAAGAGTGCCTTGAGCCTGTCGGCGTGCCAGAGAAGGCTGTCGAAGTAGTTGGCGAAGCGGACCCCGTCGTAACCCCACCCCTTCTCAAGCTCGGCGAGGCGCGGCGCATCCTCGGCGAGGCAGTAATACGGAGTCTTGAGACCATCGACGCTCAGCTTGGCCGCGACGCCCTCCTCCGCGAGGTCGTCGAGGAGCGCCTGCACCTCCTTCGTCGCGAGCTTGAACTTTACACACCACGAGTGATAATAGAACTTCACGTCTGTTGGCTTCGTGGCGCCGAGTGAACCTAACGTGCGTATGGCGAAGAACCTGTTCCGCTCCTCCGCTGTGGGCTCCGACATGTCGACGCCGCCGGGCAGCACGCGCTCGGTGAGATCGTATATCCTCTGGAAGCCGTCTCGGCGCGTCACCATCAACTCGCCGGAACTGAAGAGTGCCTCAAGGGCGCGCTTCTGGGGCTTCCATCCCCACCAGCCGCCGCTCGGCTTCTTGCCCTCGAAGTCGGCGCTGCCAAGTGGACCCTCGTTCTTGATGCGTTCGAGGACTGAGTCGACGACGTCGGGGGCGACGCGGCTGAACCAGCCGGTGTGGATGACCTTGCTGTGTGCCCTTTCCTTGTTGGCGGCTATGAGGTATCGCCAGTGGTCCAAGGGCATGTAGCACATGGCGTGGCCCCACCCCTCGAATATACTCCGGTCCTCGTATGCGAGTTTGTAGAGGTCTTCCTTCTTGTACTGGCCTAGGCGTGTCCAGAGCGTGAAGTAGTGGGCGCGCTCGACTACGTTTATAGTGTCTATCTGCAGGCAGCCGAGGCGCTCGATGGTCTCTCCCATCCTCTTCTTAGTCGCCCTCTTCGACGGCTCGCCTATGCCCTGCTTCTCAAGCTGAAGCCGGCGAACTGCGTCAACAGACACCTTCAGAGCCGAGACCATCAACGCACACTCTCCACTGGCGGTTTTTTAATCCTTCATTATTCATATAGACTTTAACAACTCCGGGCGAAAAGGGTGGATGGGCGGGTGAAAGTGGCCGGATAAGCTTGGATACTCCCCGCCACCCGAATCATGTGATCAGAACTGCTCGGTCCAGTTAATCGTGTACCGGGCGCCGTCACCCGTGAGGATCACCACGTTGTTGTGCCCACGCGTTGTGATGAACCGTATCGTCCCGCCGGAGCCGGCCTCAAAGACTATGCCCGCCCCGCTGATGCGCACGCCGGAGCCGACGACTTCGACGCGCTCACTGAACGGCGCGATGGCGTCGCGACCAGCCCACACCTGCGTGATCGTCAGCTCCACCGGGGACGGGTTAGAGAGGAATATGGTGTACGTCCACGTCCCGGTTGCCCCGTCGAATACCCTAGTAATCTGATTGATGTCCGGCGTCAGCATGTTCTCGGCGCCGCCATAGCTGGTGCCGACTGGGGGCACGACCGCCGGGTCGGCGTTTGTCTCCCCCGATGAAGTCATCATCGTGAGTAGAATTGGAAGCAGGAGGGCGCCGACCACCACCATCCTAAAGCCATTCTTCCCACGGAACGAGCCTGTCTTCGGGTGCTGAAGCAGACGCGCTATGACGAGGAAGATGCCCGCGGAGAGTATCAGGGCCGCACGCGCCGTGAGTAGAAATAGTAGACCGCCACCCTGATCGATGCCGACGGCCCAGTCTAGGTAGCGGTCTATTAACCCGAGGCCCGATGTGCCTACAAACAGCGCTAAAAACGCGGGCAAAACTCCGAAAAAGATGAGTGAGGACAGGAGTAGGATCGTTATCGCGCCAAACCAGCCTCGCCTGCCTGATATGAGGTAGAGACACATGATCAGGGGGAGGGCGAAGACCAGTGGCATGAACGGGAGCGGGTAGTGGATGATGTAATCGCTGAAGAATATGGCCGCGGCCGCGAGCCAGCCGAAGATGACCAATGAGTAGGTCACGCGTGCCCTCCGCTCCCAAGCCGGCATCATCGACCCGGGTTTAACCGCCTCCTCCTGTGGTCGTGGTTCCGGCGTCACCGGGGGTTGGTTGGTCATGGCTGTGCCCCCTATTCGTTTTGATGGATTTATCAGTTTATAGGCAAAGCATAGAATCTGATGCGCGGCTTCACCGAGGAGACGGGGCAGACTAGAACTCGACACCTGAACCGCGTTGAGGTGGAACGCGCCGTAGGTCGAATTATTAAGCTCGATCCGCGAGTAAAATATCCAGTCTAACCATATCGGCAAGGCAAGATCGATGAAGAAGGTGCGAAACCGTCGTGGAACTTTGGCCGTTGCTTTCGATCATCATAATTGCATTGATACTCATCCCACTCATCAAGGGCAAGAAAGAAAGGAAATTTACTAGGCGAAAGGCGGCGGTTATCCTGGCGGCGGCCCCGATCCTGTTCGTGCTCAGCGGCCTCTTCCTCGCGAACACCCTCGTCAACCCCGCCGACAGCATCCCCTATCAGATAGGTCAGGCACTGATCCTCGCCGCCTCCCCGACGCTCTTGCTGTCAGGCATCATCATATACATCGCATCACCCCATGAAGAAAAAAAGCCCGTAACTGTGCAGCCACCCCCCACGACGAGCCCAAGTGAGAAACCGGCAACCTCATTGCCGGAGTGGGAGAAGAAGGCGCGTAAAATCTATGGAACAGCGGCGCTCCTGCTAATCGGGCTGCTAGTAGCCACGTGGAGCCCCCTCATGATCTTCGCAGTGGGGCTAATCCCGTACATCCTCTTCTTCATCTACCTCTTAAGGGGCAAACGAAGTCTTGTCGCGTCACTGCTCTCCCTGCTGGCATGGTATGTGTGGTTCTCAGCCGTCAGCGAGTCGATGTCGCCGATACACTTCACCCAACTCTTCACGGAAGTCATGAGAAACGCGCCCTACTTCGGCCCGCTGGGGTATAACATATGGTGGATGTTCTACTCCACGGTGATGTTCTCGGGCGTCGTCATGCTGCTCCTCAGCTCGTTGTCGGGCGTCAAGAGAATAGAGAAGGTGATGGCGAGGGTATTCACCCCGAAGACGTGCGCCCTGATCCTCACCGTGCCGATGATCCTGATGCTTGCGCTACCACCCGGCTTCGTGACGAACCCGAATATGCGTCACCCCTCCATCGTGGTCGCTCAGGCGAGCGATATCATTGTGGACGAGGGCCTGACGGAGCGATACTTCAACGATACGAGTGGGGAGTGGGTGTACTCCATCGCCGTCAGATACAATGGGGACTTGTTAATCACGAACATCTCCCTGAGTGGTAAGATCATCTCACCCCCGTTTGATAATAGTAAGGTCATGATAATTGAAAATAAATACGATGTTGCACCAAATTTCGCTAATAGCGGAGTAATTGTGATCAGGGACAAGGCACTCGTTAATTGGGTGTCCCTCGTCAGCGGGAATTCTCTGGGTGAGGCGATTTACGGTATCGGCTGGTTTTAAGTACAAGATTTCTACAGAACGGGGCAGCCATTTCGATAAATTGCTAAGGACGGAATGCCGACTTCAAACGGGGATTCTTTATTTCCCGTGGTTGCCGGTCAGCCCTTTTTATCGACGCTTCCGCCTGCGCTGTGTTCGGTCTTTACCTGGTCGATGATCCTCGCCAACTGATCATAGGGGCTCTTCATGACGCCGACTATGTTCCCCGCGCTGAGCGCATACATCGATGACATCAGGGTGAAGGAACACGCCGCCTCGCCCCCGTTGGCCTTGTAGCGGACCCTGAGAAAGGGCGTCCCCCACACCCTATCCGCCTTCGCCTCATTGACATCGTCTATCGCGACGGTGAAGCTTCCCTCGTTCTTCAGCCCTTCATCTATCTTATCCGAGTAGTCGGTGGGTTTGGCGGTCATGAACTTGCCGCCGGGGTATTTTACGTAGACAAGCCTGCGACCCGTGATGAAGAGCTGGCCCTTCATGGCTTGCCCCATCCCCGGTTTTTCTTTGGGGTAGAAGCCTACCTCGACCTTTGCCACTATGTTCTCAGAATCCAATCGCTTCCACACATACCCCACTTGACGGATTGGCTTTAAGTACTATCATCATTATCTTGAAAAACTTCCATACACGCATATCGGAAAGACATATATCGATAAGCGTAGATAAGGTTAGTTGAGGCTAGATGGACCTTTTTGGGATGTTTGAGTTCGCTGCGATTATAGGGAGTATAATCATCATCCCCATCGTCTACGTCCTCCTCAAGGGAAACAGACCGGAAAGGCGTGAGAGGCAGAAACCACAGCCACCACAGGAACCGACATACTGGAAGGAGATGGCGCTCTACCAGTACGGCGAGGAAATGCTGGAGTTGTACAGGCAGCAGAAAAAGGAAGACAAAAAGTGACGCGTCTGCGCCATGCTTATAGACCCGGGTACAGATTGACTGGGGGATAAGCGATGCCGGAGCAACCCGCCTGGGAGATAAAGAGAACCATCTACACACGCGCCGAGGAGGACTTCAACACGAGCCTCGGCCTCCCACCCGAGGACAGAAACCTCCAGCAGATGCTCAAACGCGGCGTTGTCATCGTCGACAAGGTCCCCGGACCTACCAGCCACGAGGTCGTAGCGTGGGTCAAGAAGCTCATGGAGCTCGACCACGTCGGCCACGGCGGGACGCTCGACCCGAAGGTCACAGGCGTACTCCCCGTAACACTCGAGGACTCGTCAAAGTGCGTGCAGGCGCTACTCGACGCGGGCAAGCAGTACGTCACCATAATGCGCACCCACGAGGACGTGGAGGAGAAGCGCCTCGTCCCCATCCTGAAGGAGTTCGAGGCGGAGATATTCCAGAGACCGCCGCTCCGCTCCGCCGTCAGCAGGCGCCTGCGCACTCGACGTATCTACAAGATCGAGTACCTCGAAGGAGGCGGCAGGAACTGGCTCTTCAAGGTCGACTGCCAGAGCGGCACATACATCAGGAAGCTCTGCGCCGATGTCGGCGAGGTCCTAGGCTGCGGCGCTGACATGCACGAGCTTCGCAGGACGCGCAGCGGTCCATTCCTAGAGTCTCAGGCTGTCACCCTCTACGACATCGCGGACGCCATGGACCAGTACCACGAGGGAGACGAGGCGGCGCTGAAGAAGCTCGTCCACCCAGTCGAGGAGGCGCTATCGCTGCTGCCTCACATCTGGATCAGGGACTCCGCCGTCGAGGCACTCTGCACGGGCGCGCAGCTAGCCGTCCCCGGCATACTCCGCCTCGAATCAGGCATCGAGCCGAAGGGATTGATAGCGATCATGTCCCAACGCAACGAGGCCGTGGCCCTCATGAAGGCGGAGATGAACACCGACACCATCGTCAAGGAAGAGCACGGCATCGCCGCCATCCCCGAGCGCGTCATAATGCTCAGAGGCACCTACCCCAAGTCGTGGTAGGGGTGTCCGAACACTACTTCTCCGAGAAACCAACAAGCCCCGAAGAGCGTGGACTCATCAGGTGCACATTGAGGGGCCTCTCACCCGAGTTCATCACAAGCAGCGGGATCTTCAGCCACAAGAGGATCGATAACGGGACCCGTCTACTTGTTGAGTCGATGGAGCTGCCCGAAGAGGGAAAGCTGCTCGACCTAGGCTGCGGATACGGAGCCATCGGCGTGACCGCGGCCCTCCTGAACCCGCGCCTCGAAGTCACGATGACAGACGTCAACTCCCGGGCGGTCGCCCTCGCGGAGGAGAACGCGGCCCGCAATGGCGCGAAGAACGTAATCACTCTTCAGGGTAATCTCTACGAACCAGTCGAAGCGACGATATTCGATATTATAATCACGAATCCACCAATATCCGCGGGGATGGCACGGATAGTCAAGCCCATGATCACCGGTGCCCCAACACACCTCAACATTGGCGGTTCACTGCAGCTTGTCGTCCAATCGAACAAGGGTGGGAGGACCGTCGCTGCCCTCATCGAGGAGGCATTCGGCGAGGTCGAGGCACTCGCCAAGGGGAGCGGATACAGGGTCCTAAAGGGCGTGAAAAAAGATTAATCCTCGAAGGCGTGCTCTCCGAACTGACTCTCGTCAAGGCCTATCTCCTCTTCCTCCGCTGTAACTCTCAGGGGGGAGAACTTGTCAATAGCCTTGAGAAGGATCCACGAGCCTACAAAACTATAGACGCCGACCGCGACGACGGCTATCGCCTGGCTGACAAGCTGTCCGGGGTTGCCAAATAATAGTCCATCTGCTCCGGCGGAGTTGACGCTTAGTGTAGCGAATATACCGGTGGCTAGTGCCCCCCAGATGCCGCCCATGCCGTGGCAGGCGAAGACGTCAAGGCTGTCGTCGATCCTAGTCCTCGTCGCTCTCCAGTTGGCTACGAGGTTGGATAGGATGCCGACCACTAATCCAATGACGATGGCACTGGGGACGGTGACATAACCACTTGCAGGGGTGATTGCAACCAACCCGCAAACGGCGCCGACCGCGATGCCGACCGCCGAAGGCTTGCCGTTTCTCACCCAGTCCACGGCCATCCAGCTTACAGCCGCGGCGCTCGCCGCGAGGTTGGTCACGACCATCGCCATGACGGCGACGCCGTCCGCCCGCAGGGAACTGCCCGCGTTGAAACCGAACCACCCGAACCAGAGCAACGCGGCACCCAGAATTACATAAGGAATACTACTCGGGTGCATCGCCACCTTGTTGTCGGCGTCCTTGCGCCTCCCGAGGACAATGGCGGCGGCGAGCGCGGAGAGACCCGCGGTGATGTGTACGACGGTACCGCCCGCGAAGTCTATCGCCCCGATCTGGCGGAGCCACCCATCGGGGTTCCATATCCAGTGCGCCACAGGGCTGTAGATGAGGGTCGCCCAGAGGACGATGAATATGAGGAGGGACTTGAACTTGATGCGCTCGGCAAACGCGCCGATTATCAGGGCGGGCGTGATAGCCGCGAACTTGAGTTGGAAGGCGAAGAAGAGTAGCGCCGGTATGGCGTCCGTGTATCTTAGGTCGGGCAACAACCCAACGCCATTCAATGCGAAGAGGCTAAGATCCCCGAACCAGCCGTTGACACTCGTGCCGAAGGCGATGCTGTACCCCCAGAGTGCCCAGACGAGGCTCACAACCGCGAAAATTGTGAGACACTGAATGAGGGTCGCGATCAGGTTCTTCTTTCGTACGAGCCCCGCGTAGAAGAAGCCGAGGGCAGGGGTCATGATCATAACGAGGGCCGTAGCTGCGCCAACCCAGGCGATATCACCGGGATTCAAATGATTAACACCTTCGATAAAGGCTTAAAATAGCATATTTAGAGTTTTTTAGTGAAAAATCATCGATAATTTTGGAGATTGTTGGGTAATAGACTGTCCTTCTAGACATAATAAGAGAATAAAGACCAATAACGCATAATTACTCTAACAGATATAAGTGATTAAATCTAGTTTTATCTTGAAATATTTGAAATATCAACATTAACTCGGACAGATTCGAAAATAATCGCAATATCTTCGTCTTGTGTCGGTTTAGACGATGAAGTATCGGGGGCAGATCTCGACTCCGCCAGCCCAGAGGGCGGTCTGGATATTTTTGATCCCCGGCAAGGCGGCGATCTCCTTGCCCAGTTTCATCAAGTGGTCGAAGTCGTGTATGACGCCTATGGCGAGAAGGTCATGATCTCCCACCGTCTTCGTGGCGACGATGATGTTCGGCATCTTGATGAGTGTCTTCAAGATGCTCGTGGAATCGGTTTTGGCGCCGCCGCTCGTCGAGACATCTATATGGAAGGCCGCCATGCCTTCGTACCCTATCTTCCTCGGCTCGACGATGACGGTCGAGCCCCTGACGTCCCCCGCGTCCCTGAGTTTTTGGTACCTGTTGATGATCGTGTCCGGGCTCTTGTTCAGCTCCTTCGCCATCCGCCTGAAGCTGATGCGTGCATCGTTGGTCATCATCGCGATGATCTTTTCGTCTATCTCGTCCATCAAGGCAGTACCCCCTTTATGCCTTCAAGCTCGAAGTTCTCCGGGCAGAGAAGGATGTCTTCGACCCAGATGCTTGTTTTCACATCCTTCACGTCGGGGAGGGACTTGATGCTCTCGATGAGGGTGTTCAGCTCCTTCATCCCCCCTAGGACTACGACGGCGAAGATGTTCTGCATCCCGACGCTGGGCGTGCAGAAGACTACTCCGGTCTTCTTCCTCAACTCGTCGACGACTGTGGTCACTCTGACGGGTTCGACGCTTATCTCCAGGCTCGCGGGGCATTCGAGGCCGAAGTGGCGGGGGTCGAGAAGAAGAGTCGTTCCGCGCACGACGCCGTTACGGCGGAGGCGCTGGAAGCGCTTTATGATAGTGTCGACGCTCACATCGCACTCCTTGGCGATGTCTGCGAAGTTTGTGCGCGCATCCCTCTGGAGGTTGCGTATTATCCTTACGTCGGTCTCGTCGAACTTCATCTGGGTGTCTAATTCAACGAGGGGGGAACGCGTTTAAAACGGTGTCCCTCAATCGGACACTTGGGGCTTCTCCCTGTACAAAATGGCGACGTTGCCGATGACGTCGATGACCTCTGAGCTCGTGGCGCCCGCGATCTCATCGGAGAGTGTGGTGCGTTGCTCCTTGAATCCGATGAACTTGACCTTTATGAGCTCGTGGTCTGCGAGAGCCTTGTCTATGTGGGCGAGGGACTCGGGGGTGACGCCGTACTTGCCTATGTGGGCGACGGGGTCCAGTTCGTGTGCCTTAGCCTTTAATTCGGCGCGCCTCTTCGAGGTGAGCTCCAATGGTTACACCTCATCTAGCCTCGGCAGCGGGGTATTTGGGTTTACCCCCTCCGGGTAAGCCTTTATAGATTACACGGCGTGGTGTTGTGTGCGGAGCCCGGTCGTCTAGTGGACAAGGATGGAGGGCTTTGGACCCTTAGACCTGAGTTCGAATCTCAGCCGGGCTACCATCTTTTACGCGTGCGGTGGTCGTCGCGGCGCGTGCGTGTGGTTTCCCGTTTCCTCCTCCGCCGCCGTCGTGATTTTCGTTGTTTGGGGTTGTTTTTCCGTTTGGGGGTTTTTTCTGGGCCCGTTGGCGGCGGATGAGCGGCATCAGAGGCCGCCCTTGTTGTAGCGCAGTGCCATCGAGGCACCAATGTAGCTCGAGGCGACTATGGTTGACCAGGTCGCTACGAATTGGATGGGGTAAACCAAGACGACGCCTATGGCTACGAAGAGCACCGTGCCGATGTGCTTCCCCAAGGGATCAGCCACGGGTTTCCGCTCCGAGAGGATGAAGCTGGCAAAGGAATAGGAGATCAGACATAGGAACCAGGGGGAGACGAGGCCCCTGAGGGAGAGAATGGCTGAAGTTGAGAAGATTAGCAGGAAGTCGGCGGAGGCGTCGAACACGGCGCCGAACCCCGTCTCCGAGTGGAGCAACCGGGCGACCTTCCCATCGAACAGATCGGTGAGACACGCCAGGGCATAAATTGGGACACCCCAGCCGCCGCCCGAGAGGACGAGCACTAGGTTATAGGTGATGAATAATCGCGTAGAAGTGATTAAAGACGGCAAACAGAGTAAGAAGCCGCCCCGAAGTTGGCCGAGGTGTAGGAGACGCGTCTTCTCTACAACGCTAGTCAAGCCCGCCATTCACATCCCCCATGAATATATTCAGACCTACTCCAGCACCGTCGAGACAAATTCGGCGCAGTTCGCGTCGACTTTGTCCGTTAAGATCAACTTAATCGGAATAGTCAGTCTGTTCGAGCTGCTGCTGAGGGATGAGGTTACTTGTTCACTCAGCGTCGCGAAGTCGGCCTCCATGTACTTGTCGGTGCCCGTCGTACCAAATACGCCCAGCCGGGCTCCGTCTCTCACCGCGACATTCTTCATGTACTCGGCGACGGAGGGACACATCTTCCCCCAATACAGGGGGCCGCCAATGACGACGACGTCGTAGCTGGCCGCGTTAGCGGAGGCGGGGCTCCTGACGCCGGCGAGGTCCACGGCGTACCCTCTACCGTTCAGGGCCTTGGCTATCTTCGCCGCAGACTCTTTCCCGGCTCCGGACAGCCCGGGGCTGTATACAACGAGGGCGCGGCCGACTGGGGTCCCAGCGGAGGAATATGTCTCGCTCCCCGTCGCCGTGTAGCTGACAAGGTCGAAGTTGATAACGACGAATGAGGCGATGGAAACCGCTATCACGAGCCCTATGCCCACACCGATGATTAATAAGAGGTTCAAGTTACTCCCCTCTAATCGGAGATGTCTCCACACGGGCGCTATTCGTCCTCTTGAATCTCTTCTTCACGGACTCGACGTAGGCAGACAGCTTGCCGTCGATCTGGTCCAGCTTGATCTCCCTCGACTTGAATGTGGCTGATGCTATCGGCTGCTTCGAGGCAAACTCAGTCATCTTATCTAAGGTGCCTGCGGGCCAGAGGCTGTACGTCGCGTAAGTGGCTATTTCACGGAATTTTCCCCGGTTCATCATCAGGTATTCGGTGACCGGCTTCGATGGCTTGAAGCCGTTCACGGGTGTGCCTACGATTACCAAGTCGTATTCACTCGGATCCTTCACGAATTTGACCTTCGTGCTGCCCTTGGTGGATCCGAGTTTGATTTCGTCGAGGTCGGTGTCGAGGCTCTTCGAGAGCCTCTCGGCGACTGTCCTCGTGTTACCACCCTTCGAGTAGTAGGCAACGAGTACCTTTCGACTTAAGAGACCGCTAATAGATCTAATCTTCTCCATTTCTAAACGTCACTCCGAGTCTATGAGCCCAATCTGTCTCATTTAACTCAAATTAACATTCATGTATGAATAATCAACGTTGGTTGTTAGGGCGGTATTTCAGACATAGCCGGTGGATCTGTATCGATACACATGGGAAAATCGAATGCTAGGAGACACTCGTTTTCAGTCGAGATGCCGTCGAGAAACAGCATAAACAATCTCTCGATCACTGGGGGTTCGACGGGGGCGCTCGTCGAGGGCGACCTTGGGGAAAACATATCCTTCGAGATCGTAGAGGGGATCCTGCTGCAGATATCGGGGGAGAACGGAGTCTTCCGCCTCGATCTGAAGGAGGGCGAACCGGAGACTCTGCTCCGATCGCTGCAAAAAGTGTGAGGGCATGCCCCCACATTATAATTAGCCCACCACACGTACTCTAGTGAACACGCTATGGAGGCCCTATACGATCTACTCTTCGAAATGTCCAACGAGGACAGGATGAAGATACTGCGCGAACTAGAGAGAGGCCCCATGAACCTGACCGGTCTGGCGAAGAAACTAGACTTCACGGCGCAGGGCGCCTCCAGAAACATTACCAGGCTCGTCCAAGTATCGCTGATCGAGAAGAACTCGAGTGGGGAATACGTCTTGACGAACTATGGAGAGAACGCCCTCGATCTCCTCGCCCCATACGACTTCCTGGCGAAGGAGAGGGACTACATACTTGGCCACAGCGCCCGCGGGCTGCCTAGACGATTCATATCGAGACTCGGCGAGTTGAGGAAGAACGATAGGATCACTGAGATCCTCGACGTTGTCAGCAACATTACGCGGGAACGCAGGGCTGCAACCGAATACGAGTGGTTTATCACGCCGGGGAGGATGTCCAGCCCAAGAGACGCGATAGACGTGATCGACTCATTGAAAAGAGGGGTCAAGATACGGGCCATCGAGCCGTTGTACTATGTGCCATCCGAGGATGTGATGAGGGAAACACCGAAGGAGACTCTAGATTTCTTCGAGGAGAACTGGAGGAAGGGAAACATTCAACACAGGTACCTGGACGAGGTCAAGATTAGGATGTACATGACGGAGAGGGCGGTCTCCATACTCGCCCTCCCCAAGAAGGACGGCGAGGTGGATGTGCTTGGTTACAAGTCAAGGGATCCAGCATTCCACGGGTGGTGTCGGGATCTATTCGAGCATTATTGGGGGCAGGCAAAACAGTTAACTTGGTTTTGGACGCAGGGAAGAAAATAGTGGGCTGAGTTCGAATCCCAGCCAGACTGCATCTTCACAATCTCCGTTTATGCGCCGTCCACTTATCCATTAAATCTGCGTAGTATTTCCCGAGGCTGCCCATCAAGTTCTCTGGCGGTTTACTGAACTTCCTAACCTCGACGACCTCTGGTGAGTGGTGTGCCTCGGGCTCGGAGACGGCGTCTGCGAAGAACACCACAAGGTACCACTCGTTGACTCCGTCCTCGAAGACGTGGGTATGATGGAATATCTTGTACAGGCCGGTGACAACGATGCCGACGCCCGTCTCCTCTCGGACCTCCCTTATCGCCGCCTCCTCGAAAGATTCGCCGCGTTCTAGCCCGCCACCGGGGACCATCCAGTCACTCCGAGAGATGCCTGGCTGTTCGTAGCTCTGCCTCTGGAATATGAACTCGTCATCACTCGTGGTTACGATGGCGAATGTTCCGTAGAATGGCTCATCCCGAACCATTCGCTTCCGCCCAGAGAACTCACTTACAACGTGGGTGATTTCCACTCGCCCATGCTCGTTGAGAAGAGCATTGATTCTCTCCGATGGCATCTCGATTACTAGGATGATTTACTAATAGAAAAGAGGCGACGCCTACTCGTCGTCGGGGCTCGTCATGACCCTGACCTTTGGGAAGACCCGGGGGGATCTGCTCGCGGGTAGGTTACCGCCCGACTTTAGGTACACGGAGAAGTTGCCGCCGTACATCTTGTCGGGGTCCTTCTCCTGCATGCCCTCTATCCTCTCGTATACGCTCAACCAATCCACCCGCCGTTTTATCTATCACCCGCGGCTAGACCTTGACCCGGTTAAAAGCCCCACACTTCGGGCACTTGTAGACGGCGTCCAGTATCTGAATACGGCGAATCGACTTCAACATGAGTTGACCACACTGGCCACAATTATAATTCAGGGCGCCCTTACCGGCGACGAACGGGTCCAGCTTCTTAGACTCGGGGAGATTGTCCTTGCTGAACAGCGTCCCACCTGATGGCCTCTCCTTAAGAACGATCATCTTGAAAGTAAAAATATGGTCCATGTAATCTCCCCAAACATATGATACCGGCCGCTTAATATAAAGGTATAAAAAAATAGTGGTGAATATATTAAATTTTAACACGATTTGTTAAAGAGGACAGCGACGTGCTGCCCCCCGCGGCCAACGCCGTAGAAGCCGCGGAGCAGAGGGCAGACGCCTAAACCCGGGCGGGGTTTAGATCCTCGGGTGCTTTTTCTTCTTCTTGTCGCTCTTTGGTAAAACAATCTTTCTCATAATTATGCCTCCAATCGTCTGGCGCGTAATTCCAGGGTCGACTGTGCGTGACGGACGGCGAGTTTCATAAAATACCACCTAAGGAATGAGGCTCCCCTCTATTAAGGATAGACCAAACAAGACACGCTGGGAAACCAAAAACAACCACCCCCAACAGGGGAACACGCATATCCACCACATCGATGAAAAAAGGTAGAAAATGGTACATCCCCCAGCTGCCGACGCGAAATACACCATTTTTTCGCGTTATACCCAGCCACGGGTACAAATATTTTTTTTTGGTTATGCTATGCTACGCACGCAAACAAGCCCGCTAATCCAGCTACGGACGCAAAAAACGATGAAAAAACGCCATGCGTAGTAGCAACGCATCCACGACAAGCCACGAGAGTGGAAAAACCCCTAAAAAAGGATCCAACGAATACTGTTCCGCTATATACCCAGCCACGGATACACGCAACTAC
>DUKA01000121.1 GCA_013329615.1 Candidatus Bathyarchaeota archaeon | reverse complement strand
ACTCATCTCCGCCAGCCTGGGCACCGCCGTCTACCAACCCAACAACCTCGAGGCACGCTACAACATGGCCCTCGCTACCCTCACCGAGGCGTTCTCGGAGATGAACGCAGGGGACATCGAGGCGCACGGCTTCGGCCACCTCATCGGCTCCGTCTACAGGATACCCCACGGAATAGCCTGCGGCCTCGCCCTCCCACACGCCATGGAGCACAACATAGTCGTCTCCCCCGACAAACTCGCCGCGATAGCCGAGGCGATGGGCGTCGACACCACGGGACTCAACAGGAGGGACGCCGCGCAAGCCGCCGTCGAGGCAGTAAGGAGCCTCATCGTGGACGTGGGCCTCCCCACGACCCTCAAGGAAGTGGGGGTCAGACACGAGGACCTGCCCAAGCTCGCTGAGCAGGCCGTAACAATCCCCTGGATCAAGGTCATGTTCAGCTACGCCATACGCGACATGACCAAGGAACTCGCCCTCCAGTTCCTAGAGGAGATATACGGCGAAGAATACCCCCTAGTAACCTAAGCCAAGAAATTTTTTTTCTCTTATCTACTGTGGCGCAAGCTGGCGCATTGTGGAAACGATTTTAACCCTAACCCCCGTTGGCTAGGTGGTTGAGCCCGTAGCCCAGCGGATAAGGCGTCGGCCTCCGAAGCCGGAGAGCGTGGGTTCGAATCCCACCGGGCTCGCCACTACTTTTCCGAGGACTCGGGTAACGTGGGGTAGAGGTCCACGAACCTCTTCGCGTACGCGGGGTCGATGCCGTGCTCCTTCATGCCCTCAACCATCCACGAGACGTACTTCTTCGCCGGCGTGTACGGCCCCTCCGGCTTCACGACGCGGTAGAGCTCCGCCGTGTACCACTTCTCGTCCTCCCCCATCACCTTGAAGCCCTCCCTCCTGTAGACCCCAAGAGGCACCTTCTCAAGAATATCCAGCGCCGCTATCTCCCCCGGGTCCACCTCGTAGATGACCCCATGCACCATCTCCCCCGGAGCCTCGATGATCGTGCTGATCCCGCCCTTCAGGTTGTCCGAGTATCGTCTGAACTCTATGTGAAAGTTCGGGAGCAGGGCGCGCCTGACGAAGACTGCGCTCGGCGTATACTGCCGAACATACTTCGTCGAGAGGTTCGACCCATATGCGAAGTAAAGCATGGATACGCCTCGCAACAAACCCATAAGAGATTTGCCCCGCTAAACCTTAAATCCAGCCATCCGCCGGGGACGAACATGGCGCCTGAAACACACCAAGAACAGGAGGACGAACTCGACCACGGCATCACCCTCCCAGTCAACGTGAAGATCGACGTCTACCACACCGTTTTCGACCTCACAGAGGCACGCGCCATCCTCTCCAAGGCGCGCAGGATCGCCGTCGGGGACTGCCCATGCCGAACCGAACACCACAACTGCGACGCCCCAATCGACGTCTGCCTCAGCCTCGACGAACAAGCAGACGCAGGCATCAGAGGCGGAGGCAGCCACGAGATCACCCTCGACCAAGCCCTCGCCACACTCAAACGCAGCCACGAAGCCGGCCTCGTACACATGGCATACGTCGCCAAGGGCAACGACCGGCCCAAGGTCCTCTGCAGCTGCTGCGGATGCTGCTGCAACACCCTCCGCCCCATGATCGAGAAGGGCACATACCCCCTCATACTCACCTCACACCTCATCGCTGAGGACGATCACGACAAATGCACCGCCTGCGGAGTCTGCGTAGACCGATGCATATTCAGGACCCGGCAACTCGTGGACGGTGAACTAGTCTACGACGCCTCCCAGTGCATGGGCTGCGGCGTCTGCGTCTCCACATGCCCCACCGCCACCATCAAGATGGTCCCCCGCAAGACCCACAAAAAGTAGCCACAAATGGAGCGATACTCATTTTAGGGCGCTGCCCCCCCGCCATACTGGGTTCAAATCATGTCCAACCCACTCGCGAAGCTGAGAGAGGAGTGCCAGCGCCAGCTCGAGGCCGCCACAGAGGCCGCCTACCCCGGCACCACACTCCCCGAATCCAAATACAGCCAGCCGCCCGACCCAAAGATGGGCGAACTAGCATCAGCAGTATCATTCCAGCTCGCGAAGACGCTGAGGCAGAAGCCAGCCGACATCGCCGTCAACATCGCCAAGCACGTCAAGAAGCACGGCCTCGTCGCCAGCGCGGAGGCCGTCAACGGCTACATCAACTTCCACGCCGACGAGGGCAACTACTACAAGCTCGTCTTCGAGACCGCCGCCGCGGACCTCGAGTACGGCTACCTCAAGGTCGATAAGCCCCAGAAGATCATGGTGGAGCACACCTCCGCCAACCCAATCCACCCCATCACCATCGGTCACGCCCGCAACGCCATCACAGGCGCCTGCCTAGCGAACATGCTACGCCTACGCGGCAACCAGATGCGCGTAGACTTCCTAGTTAACGACATGGGCCGCCAAGTAGCCCTAGCCACGTGGGGCTGGACCCTCCTCGGCAAACCCGAGCCCGACTCCGCCACACGCGGCGAGATATTCATCGGCAACATCTACGCCTCCACAAACGTCAGCATGGAACTCCTACGCGTCGCCAAGGAGACGAAGGTCGCCGAGGAGAAGGGCGACGTCCCCATGATCGCCGAGCTGCAGGAGGAGCAGGAGAAGTTCGACAACGCCGCGGCCGAGTTGGAGAAGACCGCCCCAAAAATATACAACGCCCTCAAGGCGAAGATCGCCGCTTACCCCGACCCAGCAGCCGAGATAGCTAAACTCAACACCGCCTACGAAAACAACGACCCCGAAACCAAGAAGGCGGTACGACGACTCGTCAAGATATGCATCGACGGATTCGTCCAAACTATGGGCGAACTAAACATACGCTACGACTCATTCGACTACGAATCCGACCTAGTCTGGGAACACAAGGCGGACGAGGTCCTCGACGCACTCAAGAAGACCGACTTCGTCGAGCGCGATCAGGGCGCACTCATCTTCAACTGCGACTCCGTCGCCAACATCTACGCCCTCAAGCAGCGCTGGGGACTAGCCCCCAACCACCCTATCCCACGCCTCGTACTCGTCAGAAGTGACGGCACAACCCTCTACACCCTACGAGACATGGCGTACAGCATCTACAAGTTCGGCACAGGCATGGACAGGGTCATAAACGTCATCGGTCAGGAGCAAGCACTCGCCCAGCTACAGCTACGCATCGCACTCGTCGCCCTCGGCAAACCCGAGATGGGCGACAACCAGCTCCACTTCGGCTACGAGTTCGTAAAGCTCCCCGAGGGCAAGATGAGCGGACGCCTCGGCAGATTCGTCGCACTAAACGACGTTATGGACCGCAGCACCGAACTCGCCCTAGAGGAGGTAACGAAGCGCACACCCGACCTCCCAGAGGCGCAGCGCCGCGACATCGCCCGCATGGTAGGCATAGGCGCCGTTAAATATGCCCTACTCAGCGTAGACGCAAACAAGCAAGTCATATTTGACTGGGCCAAGGCCCTCAACTTCGAGACCAACAGCGCCCCGTTCGTCCAGTACAGCCACGCCCGCTGCTGCAACATACTCATACGCGCCAAGGAGCGCCCCGCACCCGACTTCAGCCAACTCAAGGATCCCAAGGAACGCGAGGTCGCCGCAGCAGTCGCCAACTGGCCCGAGGTCTTCGCTGAGGCAGCTGACGTGCTGAAACCCGGCACAATCACAGCCTACCTTAACAGCCTCGCAGACAAGTACAACAGCTTCTACTCAGCCCTACGCGTCCTAAACGCCGAGACACCCGGACTAGTCGGGGCACGCCTCGCACTAGTCGACGCCGTACGCGTAGTCCTCCACAACGGCTGCGCAGTCCTAGGTATCGAAGCCCCCGAGCGCATGTAGAACGACTACGGGCAGTACCCTGCGATGCAGTTCGTCACACTGCAGTACGGCGAATCACCCTGCACCGCATACAACGTTATGTTGATGATCGGATCGCCGTCCGGCCACTTGATCTCAAACTCATCATCGAGGATCGTGTGCCAGTGCGCGATACGCGTCCCCTTCTTGCTGCAGTGAACCATCGCCGTGACGTGATAATTCCCCTGCTCGGACAGCGAGAAGAACGTCTCCGAGGCGCTGACCGCCCTGGTCATGTACGCGCACTCGTACTCGACCACGTCAGGTGTCCCGAGCTTCGTGATCGTCACGTTGAAATTATCATATGGCCCGTCCCACTTCTCGTTGTTCATCCAAGGCTCACGCGACGGGATCACTATGTTGATCCCGAAGGCCTCCCCAGCCCACCCATTATCGTCGTAGGACAGGATGCCGTTCTTCGCCGCGTACACGTTGTTCCTCTCACTCGTCACACGCACATCGTAGGTCTTGACCCCTTCCGCGTTCACTGTCACCTCGTATGTGCCGTCTTCCATCGGATCGATCTCCCAACTCGAACCCATATCGAGATACGTCCCGTTCACCCAAACGCGGACAATCCTGATCAACATCTCGCACTTGTTGAAGACCCGCACCGTGATCTGTGAGGGTTCCTCAGGGTCCGTTGGGTAGACGAAGACGTCCGCGGCCTCGTTCGCCCTCTCGTCGTCGCTCCTCTTCATCTCCAGCTTCGCCTTGTCGAGGAGAACGTCCGCTTGCTGCATGACTATGTACATGGGTACGATCGTTGTGAACAGTATCCCGACGAAGACGAGGGTCCCCATCAGGGTGGAGATGCCCCTACGGGATCGTGTACGTGTAATACGCATTGTTACCCCTCAGGCTGTGAACCTTTATCGAGAGCGCGGTGCCGCTTGGAAACGTGCAAGGCACCCCAACCACATTGAGGGACTCGGCGCCAACCAGATTATCCAAATCCGATACCACCTCCCCCTCGGAGGGCGTCACATAGATCGCCACAGTCGTCTCCACCGTGCCGTAGTTAGATATCCAGACATCCAGTTCCCCCTCACCGGAGTCATAGAAGACCCTCTCAACGGTGAACCTCTCCAGAATCTCCTCCTTCAGCGCCATGCTTTCATCGACGTAGTCGTCCGTCATCACAGTCGCCGCTGAGCGCGCGTAGAACCAGACAGAGCAACCGGTCGCCAAGACGACAGCCGTCATGATAACAGCTGAGATAACCTCGGAGATGCCCCTCCTAGACCCGAAACGAACGCCCAAACGTATCACCCCGCGCTTTCCATCGACAGTTAGGCTGAACTACTGTTGAAACTCAATCTTTCATGCGTGGAAGCGTCTTAAAAGAAAAATGGATCACTAACATAGATGTTTCATGAGTTTTATCGAACGCGAAATTTTTCTGAAATCGCCCGTTTTCCTATTTTATTGCCTTCAGTGTCCTCTCCATCGTACCGATGTGCTCCCTCTCGTGCTCGAGGAAACGGCGGAGCACCTTACGAAGCGTCCACCTCTCCTTTGGGTGGCGCGTGTATCTACCCCTCGTGAAAGGCCCCTGCTTGCCATCGGCGAGCGCCGCCTCTAGCGCCGCGACCATGTGAGGGCGGGTCGCCTCCAGCCTCGCGACGGGGAAGAGCCTCCCCCTGCCCACCGCAGCCCGAAGCCCACGCTCATAGACCTCCTGATACCGGTGTCCGAGCCGGGAGACATACCACTCCTCGGCGTTCACGACATGGTTCAAGTCCCGCCGGAGCGAGCGCTTGCCCAAGATCGGCTCGGCGTCCAGCGCGTCCTCATCAAGCCCCGAAACGAGTCCCAATAGCTCCCCCCTGCTCAGCGTCATGAGCCGTTTCGCCTCCGCGATGAACAGGGCGTCAACGGGCTCCAGATCAGACAGGAACAGCGCCACGGCCCCACCCGACTCTCCCAGCTCCGCCACCCCGACCTGCTCCTCGATGACCGTGAAGCCGCCACCTCCGGGGCACGTGAGCCCCCTCTTCCCGAGCCAAGAGAGCCGCGCATCCACGGCACCCGGCAGCGCCCCGAGCGCCTCAGCACGCGAAACCCCCCTACTGAAACACCCCGGCAGCTCCACAACGTGCGCGTACCACCACGCGCCCCCCTCAAGGTTCACCGAAAACCCCAAGACACACCAAAAAACAGGACCCGCCACGCCGGAAAACACTATCCCTAAAAAAGAGGAGGGGGTAACATGAAAAGACTCAAAAGCAGACCCAATCGAGAAAAAACACCCCGGAATCGCCCCGTTATCAGATCACAGTGTCCAAAAACGGGCATTTAAAGAATTTTCTCGTTATCGTGTGTAGCAACACACAAGCCGTTAAAGCAGCCCCGCCAGAGCCGTCATGTCCGCCTCAAGCCCCCCAAGCAGCGACCTGTTGTAGATCGCCGCAGCCGGGTGGTACAGCGGAAAGACCGTTACCCCACCCCAAGCCGCCTCTGCCCTGAGAGGCTTTCCGTGAACATCACCTATGACCGCCTCCCCCAACCCGTACCTAGCGAAGACGTACTCGATGGCGCTGTTTCCCATCGGCGCGATGACCCTCGGCTCTATGATCCCGAGGAGCCTATCGAGGTGCCCAGAGCAGGCCTCCACCTCTGCCCCCTTCGGCTTCCTGTTCCCTGGCGGGCGACAACGGACGACATTCGATATGAAAACGCCTCTCCTGCTCAAACCCGCCCCGGCGAGCAGCCTGTCCAGCAGCTTTCCAGCCGACCCGACGAATGGGCGCCCCGACTCGTCCTCCCTGCGCCCCGGAGCCTCCCCCACGAAGACCAAACGCGAATCGAGGTCCCCCTCCCCGTTTACCCTGTTCTTCGCGCCTTCGCAGAGTCCACACTGGCGACAAGTGGCTACATCCGTGACCAACTCGCCGAATAGCCTAGCCTTATCTCCAGCCAAGCGTGAGCCCACACGAAATAGCCGCCCCGGGGACGTAAAAACCCAGTCCCAATACATTCAAATATACCGCTACAACGCTCTGTAGTGAAACCCTTGAGCCGAGACATACAGATCATCAAGGACCCCGAGGTCGCCAAGCTGCTCGCCGACGACACACGCCGACGCATACTGCACATGCTACGCCACAGCGAGATGAGCCCCGCCGACCTCGCCAAGGCACTAGACAAGAACTTCTCAAGCATACAACACCACCTCAACCAACTCATCGCCGCCGGGCTCGTCGAGCAGACGCGCGAGGAGAAGGTCCGCAACATGCTGCAGCCATACTACCACGCCACGGCGCACCGCTACATAATCTCCTACTCACTATCCGAGAGCCTCTCCAAGGACGACGAGTACGCCCAATACCAGGAGGCGACCCTGCAGAAGATGATACCCGGCCTCAAGGCATTCAACATCGACGTCCCCGAGGAAAAACGCGCACGCGCCCTGACCCTAATAAGGAAATGCGTCGACGCGGAGCGCAGAGCCTTCGAAGAAGCCGTGGAGCATCAGAGTGACCCCTCAAACCTCGAAAAACAGGTACAGCGCCCCCTCCTCCAGCTGCTCGCAAACATAAACCTCTCCCGGGACGCCGAACACGCGGCCGCCCTGCGGGAACTAACCCAACTACTAGACATCTAAGGTGCCCCGACGATGCCAAGTAACAAGGACAAACCAGCCAGCGGCAAACAACTCAGCAACTTCCGCAGGATGATGGGCTACGTCACCGGCTTCTGGCAGTTCAGAGCCGTCATCGCCCTCATACTCTTCTCAACGTTCCTCGATGTCCAGATGCCCATGATGATCGGCGACGTGATAGACCTGATCAGCAACATCTCGGCAGGGAAGGCTCTTGCCGAGTGGGACGGCGGGCTCATGGGCGTCCTTCTACTCCCCATCTCGCAGTGGATCGCAGTCACCTACGGCTATGACCCCAACTACTCCGCCCTAGGCACATTTATAATCACCATCGTAGCCATCGCCGGGGGCGTCGCACTGCTGAACTATGCCATCAGGTACGGTGGCGCGTGGATCAGCCAGAGGGGCACATACGGGCTCCGAAGCGACATGTACAACAGCCTCCTCGAGCAGAGCTTCAGCTTCTACGACAAGCAGAGGACCGGGCAGCTCATGGCGCGCGCCACGGGCGACATAGACCAGATTGACAGGTGGTACGACATAGGGCTCCGAATGAGCATCTCGACCGTCATACTCCTCGCTATGGTCCTCTGGAACCTCTGGAACACCGACGCCTCCCTCACACTCATCACGCTGCTCGTCCTCCCCCTACTCTTCGTCACGATGCTCACCTTCGGGCGCAAGACCTTCCCAGTTACCCAGAAGATGCGCCAGCAGTACGGCGAGATCACGAGCGTCTTCCAAGAAAACCTCATGGGGCTACGAGTCGTCCGCGGCTTCGCCCAAGAGGCACAGGAGGAGGAGAAGATAGAGCGAGAACTCACGAAGTACTTCGACCAGCACGTCCTCACCGCCAAGTACCGCGCCTTCTTCCTCCCCCTAGCCACCCTCATCACGAGCGGCGGCTTCGTCATGATACTCCTGTACGGCGGCAACCAAGTCATAGCTGGCGCCATGAGCATCGGCAGCCTCATCGCGTTCTACCTCTACCTCACACGAATCGCCCAGCCGGTCAGGATGCTCGGCAACATCTCAAACCTCGTCCTAAGGGCAAACGCCGCCGCCGGGCGCGTCTTCGAGACCATCGACGCCCAGATTGCCGTACACGACAAGCCCGACGCCGTAGAGATAACCCGCCTACAGGGCCACGTCCAGTTCCAACACGTCGACTTCGGCTACGACGAGAACAACCTCGTCCTCCGCGGCGTAAACCTCGACGTCAAGCCGGGGATGACAGTCGCCATACTCGGCGCCACAGGGAGCGGCAAGAGCAGCATAATCAACCTCATCCCCCGCTTCTACGACGTAACCGCCGGCGCAATCAAGATAGACGAACGCGACGTCCGCGATTATCAAATAAGGTCGCTTCGCGAGCACATAGGCATAGTCCGCCAGGACCCCTTCATCTTCAGCACAACATTCAGGGAAAACATCGCCTATGGTGTCGACGACGCCAAGACGGAGGACATCGAAGCAGCAGCGAAGCGCGCCAAGATACACGACCACATAGCATCCACCCCGAAGGGTTACAACACGGAAGTCGGGGAACGGGGCGTCACTATATCTGGCGGCCAGAAGCAGCGCATCGCAATAGCACGCGCCTTGCTCAAGAACCCCAAGATACTCATCCTCGACGACTCAACAAGCAGCGTCGACACCCAAACAGAACACGACATACAGCAGGCACTCGACGAGCTGCTCACCGATCGCACCACCTTCATCATCACGCAGCGCCTCAGCTCCATCAAGAAAGCCGACTACATAGTCGTCCTCGACGACGGAGTCGTCGCCGAGGAGGGCACACACGACCACCTGATGACCCTGAACGGCATCTACCGGAAGCTCTACGAGACGCAGGTCTCGGGCGCCGAGCAGAAGGAGGCCGACTAGCATGGGCATGCGTGGCGGCGGAGGCGGCGCTGGCGCCTACCACGGTCTAGTCGTTGGGGAGGAGGAGAACGCAGTACGCCAGGTGCCCGACTCCGTTCTAGCCATACGGATGATCAAATACGTGCTCGCGTACAAGAGACGCGCACTGCTGATGTTCGTTACCGTCGTAGCCACGACGGGGCTCAACCTCATCCCGACTCTCCTCTACGGGATGGCCATCGATAGGTACATCCCGAGCCTCGACGCCGCGGGGCTCACCCTCATCGCATTAGGGTACCTAATCGTCGCCCTCTCGACATACGCCGCCCAGTCAACGCAGAACTACCTCATAGAGTGGCTCTTCGGAAGAATGGAGTACGACCTACGCGACGACATCTTCGACCACATCCAGAAACTATCGATCGGTTACTTCGCCGACAAGGAGCCCGGGAGCATAGTCAGCCGCGCAACGAACGACATAGACAAGCTCTCCGAACTCATCTCCTCGGGCATAATCACAGCCGCCGCCGATCTGTTGACGATCGCCGGCATCGTCTTCATAATGTTCTCCATAAACGTCAACCTCAGCCTCGTCAGCTTCGCCATCATCCCCGTGATGCTCATCTGGATGGTTGTCTGGGGCAAACGAGTCAGGACCGTCTACCGGGAGACGCGCAAGTCGATCGCCAGCGTCTCCGCCCAGATGGAGGAGTCCGTCAGCGGCATCAAGGAGATACAGAGCTTCAGCAAGGAGGAGGAGACCAAGCGCGAGTTCCGGAACGTGAACGAGTCGAACAGGGCGGCGAACACCGAGGCGGGGCGCGTCATGTCCGCCTTCTTCCCGACCGTCACATTCTTCACCTCAATAGGTCAGGCGCTGGTCCTCTGGTTCGGCGGATTAGCCGTCATCGAGCACAGCGTCACGATAGGCACACTCTTCATCTTCATGAGCTACATAACCCGCTTCTTCATGCCTATCCAGGAGCTCAGCAACATCTGGACGAGCATACAGTCCGCCTTTGCCGCCGCCGAGAGGGTCTTCAACATCATCGACACCCCCATCGACGTCAAGGACTCGCCCGAGTCGGTGCCCATCGGGTCCATCGAGGGCGAGATAATATACGATCACATGACGTTCGGCTACCAGAGCGACCGCCCCGTACTCCGCGACATCTCACTAACCATCGAACCGAACACGACCATCGCCTTCGTCGGTCCAACCGGCGTCGGGAAAACCACCATGATCAACCTCCTCTACAGGTTCTACGACCCAACCGAGGGGCGCATACTCATCGACGGGAAGGACCTCAAGAAGATACAGGTCGAGTCCCTGCGCAAGCAGATGGGCATCGTGCTGCAGGACCCCTTCCTATTCAGCGGCACGATCATGGACAACATCCGATACAGCCGCCCGACCGCGAGCGACGAGGAGGTCATCGCCGTCTCGAAGGCCATAGGGGCACACGATTTCATTGCCCGGCTACCCGAGGGCTACCAGACCGACGTCAAGGAACGCGGAGGTAGGCTCAGCGTCGGGCAGAGACAACTCGTCTCCCTCGCCAGGGCTCTCCTCGCCAACCCACGCATACTCATCCTAGACGAGGCGACCAGCAGCATCGACGCCTACACAGAGCTGCTAATACAGAACGCCATGAACAATATACTACAGGGAAGAACCGCCATAGTCATCGCCCACCGCCTCTCGACCGTAAGAAACGCGGAGAAAATAGTGGTCATGGAGAACGGCAGCATAATCGAGCTGGGTAAACACGACGAACTACTCAAGAAGGGCGGTCTCTACAAGACGCTCTACGAGATGCAGTTCAAGAGCGAGCCAGAGAAGCCCGCTGCTGGCTAGGCACTGGCAAAGCATTTCAGCCCCAACGTTTCTTATCCAGCCATGGCGCACAGCAAACCCCACCCCGCCTTCAAGGTCTGGATGGAAACCGAGGACGGCTACGTATTCGGACCAGGCGTCTACAGCCTCCTGAAGAAGGTCATGGAGGTCGGCACTCTAAAGGAAGCCTCCACGGAGCTCGGGATGAGCTACCGATACGCGTGGGGCCTCATACGGAAGGCCGAGGAAAAACTCGGCGAACCTCTCTTATCCGCCCACAAAGGCGGCAAATCTGGAGGCGGAGGTGCAGAACTGACGGAACGCGGAAAAAAGTTCCTAATCGAGTTCCGGAACCTGTGCGAGCAGATGAGACAGGTGTCCGAGGCTCCATCCCAGAACATAATCTACGGCACGGTGAAGGACGTCAACGTTGGCGTGAAGGATGTAGATATCGTGATCCGAATGCCCGCCTCGAGGAAGCCTCTCTTCAAAAAGGGCGATGGTGTCATCCTGCGAAAGAACACCTAGGTCCGTGGATCAGCCTTCATTATGGCGATGTACTGCTCGTACTTCGGCCTCATAGCGAGGCCCTCTTCCGTGATCTTGTAGTAGCAGCACCTGCCGTCGTCTCCTGCCCGGCAGACATAGTTCAACGAGCATAGATCGTTCAGGTGGTGGTAGACGTTGCCGATGTCATTGTCGTTGAGGTAGATGTGGAACTGATCCTTCATGGTCTTCCATATGTCGTAGCCGTATGCCTCGCGCTCTGAGTTGCTATGCTGATCGATTATGGCGAGTATTTTCATCTTTGTTGAGCCGCAGCTGCCCTGTGGTTTAGGCAATTTTCTACCCGAAAGCTTATATACCATCCCGGTATATATAACTTACGTATATGTAAAATACACTCTTCTCAGGACTGACCATCCCGGGAAGACGAGGTGTAGAAAGATGAAGATGGAAGAAGACACGAGAAGATGCCCGAAGTGTGGAAACGCCAACATAATCAGCGACCCGGAGAACGGCGAACACGTCTGTAGTCAGTGCGGCCTCGTCATTGAGGAGACGCCTATAGACATGGGTCCCGAGTGGAGGGCCTTCACAGTCGCGGAGAAGAACAGCAGGAGCAGGACCGGCGTCGGCTCCTCGCTGGCGCTCTTCGACAAGGGTCTGTCAACGGTCTTCAAGGGCGACCGCGACGCCTCGGGGCGGAAGCTCAACAGCGAGGCGCGCCTAAAGATGGACCGCCTACGCCGCTACGACAACAGGAGCAAATTCGACGAGACATGGCGCAGGAACCTCAGCATCGCCATGGCTGAGCTCGACAGGATGTCAGTAAACCTGCACATACCCAGCAACATCAAGGAACAGGCTGCTCTCATATACCGAAAGGCGCTAAAAGCAGACCTAATCAGGGGCAGGAGCATCGACGCCTTCGTGGCCGCGTCCATATACGCCGCATGCAGGGCCGCAGAGGTACCACGCCCCATAAAGAAGGTATCACAGGCGAGCACGAGAGACCACTCAGAGGTAGCAAGGACCTACAGGCTGCTCATCAAGGAGCTGAAGATACATATGCCCGTCGACGAGCCCACGAAGTTCATCCCCAGCATCGCCGCCAAGCTCAATCTGAGGAGGGACACCGAGCAAAAGGCCGTCAATATCCTCCAGTACGCAAAGACCAAGCAGGGGCTCTCCGGCAAGGACCCACGCGGCCTCGCCGCAGCCGCCCTATACATGGCGTGCCTAGCTAACGACGACAAACGCATCCAGAAGGACGTCGCCCTAGCGGCGGGCACGACGGAGGTCACGCTCAGGAACAGGCTCCGCGGTCTCGAGATGTCGATTTCGAGGGCTCAGCCAGTCCAGCCTATGATGGATATGCTGGTCTCGGTTCCCGTCGCGCCGTGACTCAGAACCCTTTTTAATCCCACGTCCTCAACTCTGCCTCGATACATGCCATGGCTGAGGGCAAGAAGGAGGAGAAGAAGATCTCCCTCGAGGAGACGATGAGGCGGATACGCCCACTATTCATCATGATGATGCTCTTTCCCCTCATAGGCATGATAGCGGCCATGATAATCATCTACATAATACAACCCAAGAACCTCATACTCATCGAGACGCTGATCCTATTCTCGATGATATTCTTCGTGGTGACCACCTACCTCGTCTACATGAAGATGGGTGAGATGGGAAAGAGGGCTAAAGCCGCGGAACAAGCCCCCAGTGGATCGGCTACACCGCCGGGTTAGGCGCAGTACATATATTCGCCCTAAGGTTTTTAATGGGAAGAACCGCATTAAGGTGAGTCGCCTTGATGAAAAAAGTCACAGTCATCACCTTCCCGGAGTACGAGAGTCTTGTCCTCGGCTCCCTCGGCGCGGCGGGCGTGACCCAGCTGACGGAGGTCAAAGGACCCGACTTCGACGAGTACAAGAAGGAGGTCAAGGGGCCAGACTACAAGACTCTATACGATGATGTCGCCCCCCGCTACAAGGAGCTCAAGAAACTCGTAAACTTCGAGATCGAGGTGACCACACCTCTCCTCGACGTGCTCCGCGACTATACCCGCAACCCCGAGGTCAGGACGAAGCAGGCTGTCCAGACCCTCGACCGGGTTATCGGTAAGCTCAAGGACGTCAAGGAGGCTCAGGCGAACGAGGCCGAGCGCATCACGAAGGAGTCCGAAGAGAAGATCAGCAAGGGCAGCGCCCTCTTCCACGAGAAGAGGCGGAGCCTCGTCGAGCAGAAGACTCGCTGGGGTACGAAGATCGAGCTAGTCAAGGCATTGGGCGTCGAGGACCTGAAGAACAGCCTCGGCTACGGCGTAATCAACACCGAGTACCTGAAGCGCCTCGAACAGCACTTGGCGAAGCAGCCGGAGGTAAAGATCAAGGCGAACTCAATAAACGCCTCCGAGAGCCTCATCATAATATCAGGGCCAGAGGAGTCCAAGAAGGCCATCCGCGACCACTTCCTCGTCTTCGAGGTCTACGACGCATCCGTCATCCTCGGAGAAGACGCCAAGGCGATCATCGACCCCGGCAAGAGGGGCAAGATACTCGAAAAGTACCAGGGTGAATTCAACGCCTGGATTAAGGCCATCGAAGCGAAGGGCACGGACTTCGAGGAAAAGCTAGCGACGATGGACGCCAAACACCAGGAAGCGATAAAGCACCTCGAAGAGGAGAAGACGGAGCAGCTAAAGACCTCCGCCGACTCTGTCAAAGAGCGCTACGTGAAGGTCGAGGCAGAAGTCAAAACGAGCGAGATGGCCTCGCTGAGCGAGGCGACATTCTGCTACAACATGCTGCGCCTCGCGGTAGACAGCCGCGCTCCCGTCATGAGGACGAAGGTCTTCAGCATCCTGCAGGGGTGGACGCCCGCTGACAACATCGGGGAGTTCACCGCCGCGATGAAGGAAGTCGAGGAGAAGACGGGAGAGAAGGTCATCTTCGACATCAACGACGTCAAGCCCGGCGACCGAGGCGTACCCACTCCTCCACCGGTGATGAAGCCCAGCTTCCTCCAGTCAAACTGGAAGCTCACGACGCTGCGTGGCTACCCCAACAGCAACGAGTTCAACCCCGCCTATCTTAGCATCATAGTCTTCGCGTTCCAGTTTGGTCTGATGTACGGAGACGTGGGCCAGGGTCTGCTCATCCTTCTGATAGGCATCTTCCTATTGCGCAAGTACACGCGTGGGATGCTCAAGTACCTCGGCGGGCTCTTCATCCCGATGGGTGTAGCCGCCATCATCTTCGGCTTCCTCTACGGCTCAATATTCCTCAACGAGGAGATACTTCACCACCTCTACCACCCGCTACTGCCCAACCCAGTACACAATACAACATCGCTATTGAAACTCGTCTTCCTGATTGCCGCCATTGAGGTCATAATCGGCCTCGTTATCGGCGCCTACAACCAGATCAAGAAGGGCAACCCAGTAGGGGCACTCGGTGAACACGGTCTCGGGATGATCCTCTACGTGTTCGGCCTCTACATGACAGCGATGTACTTCATCAGCATCGGCATGAACTTCATGCAAGCCCTGAGCTACTGGGGCTTCTACGTCATGATAGTGGGTATGCTCCTCAGCTTCGCCGAGCCCGTGATCCACAGCATCCAGCATGGTCACGGCGTCGGCATGGAGAGCATCGGCGAGGGCATCGGCGGGCTGCTGATGACTTTCGTCGAGGGTCTCGCCAACCTCTTCAGCTTCCTGCGTATCGCGGCCTTCGCACTCGCACACGCGAGCCTAGCCATCGCCGCGGAGGCGCTGAACGAGGCAATCGTCCTACCGGTACCAATACCGCTAGGACTCCTGATCATGAACGTCGTCGCCATGAGCTTCGAGCTCATATCGAGCACAGTGCAGAGCTTGAGGCTCCTCTACTACGAGTTCATGGGTAAATTCTTCGACGGGTCGGGGGTGCCGTTCAAACCGTTCACGGTTCCCCGGGAGAGGAAAGTGACTCAATGACCCCGCCGGAAAAGGTTATAAACGGAACGGTGGACGTATAGGAGAAAAAGGAGAAGAAATAGAATGATTCCGCTGCTAGTCGCCGCCGAAACGGCGCAAGTGGACATGCTTCCCTCCGCGATCATCATAGGCGTCGCGATACTCGCGGCCGTCTGGGCGATGATCCAGGGCTCGACGATCAACGCATCGGCCGAGGTCGAGGGGAAGAGCACTGTCTGGGGCGCGTCTTTAAACGCGTTCGGCGCTTTCCTGGTGGTGCTGAGTGTCTTCTTTGCGTTAATAGTAATCCTTGGAGGAGGAGAAGGAATGATACCTGAAACAGCGTGGCCCCTACTGTCTGGTGCGCTCACGATGATCGGTGCCGGCTTCGCCGCCGCGCTCTGTATCATGGTCGCCGCCAAGGCAGGGTCCGAGATGCTGAGGGAGAGGCCAGAGCTCTCTATCTGGGCTTTGCTCTTCGTCGCTCTTGGTGAGGGTCTCGCCATCTACGGTCTGATTGTCACCATCCTGATGGTGAACAAGTAGACGGTAGGGCGCGACGCTCAACCCAACCCTTTCTCTTCTTAAACATTTTCGGAACAACATAAACACCCCCGGCTGATAACATGAATATGTTAATCTTGCTGGGAAATCCTTTTAATAATTAACACGGTTGTTTATCCCAAGGGCTTTTAGCCCTACCGTGGATGGATTAGGCATGAAGTTCAAGGCCTTCGTCTACGTCAACCTCAAGGCGGGGTACAGCGACCCCGAGGGGGAGACGACCGCCCACGCCCTCAGGGGGTTGGGCTACAACGTTGATGATGTCCGGTCGAGCAAGGCATACGAGGTCACATTCGATGCCCCGAACCGGGCGAAGGCGGAGAAGCTGCTCGACGAGATGTGCAGGCGACTCCTGACGAACCCGACCAAGGACGACTACCGCTTCGAGATAAGTGACCCGAAATGAGCAGGATCACCCGAAGCAAGCAGTCCTTCGAGCACTTTGAGGTAGACCTGCTCAACGCGAAGGACGAGGAGCTCAAGGAGATAGGCAAGACCCTTGGGCTCGGGTTGAGTCTCGAGGAGCTCCGCTACATCAGGGACCACTACCTCTTACGGGAGAGGAAGGC
>DUKA01000146.1 GCA_013329615.1 Candidatus Bathyarchaeota archaeon | reverse complement strand
GGGGAGCCTAGGAGGTGCACCTTCATAGAGGGGAGGCAGTGCAGCTTCGAGGCCGACCAGCTCTCGATGGACTTCTGCAAGGTCTGCATCGACGCTTGGAGGTCGAGCGGGGGCGCGCGGGTGGCGCAGCCTGTCGACAGGTCGAGGGAGAAGCTCACGCAGATTGACGCCCTATTCCAGAGGGGGGAGCTTGAGCCCGAGGACTATGTCCGGCTACGCAGAAGTCTCATGGGGGAGGCGCCCGCCGAATCCGCCGCCGCGAAGCCGGTGAGGAAAGGCTTCCACCTGTTACTCGTGGAAAAGAGCATGTTCTCGAAGAAGGTGCGGACGTTCCCCGCGGGGTGGGGGCTACCCCCGGCCATAACCGGGAAGCTCGTGGAGTCGCTTTATTCGATGTGTGACTCGGCGGATAGGGCAACGGATGTCAAGCTTGAGGTGGGGGAGTTGAGGATGGCGTGCCTTGCGCGTGATGGGGGCAAGCTGGCGCTAATTGTGACTGAGGACGACCTCTCGGTCTACCCCGATCTGATAACGAGTGTTGGCGTGGAGCTTGAGAAGTCTGAGGAGTGGGAGGAACTTCTCCGCGTCGCGGCGTCTGGGCAGAGTGGTTAGCTCTCGTCCCTGTTATCGGTTGCGTGCAGCTCTATGTAGCCGCAGAGGGCGCAGCGGGTTGCCTTGATCTTCATCGCCTTCTTCTCGTCGCTCTTTATGAGGAAGCCCGTCTTTCGCCCCGTCTTCTCCTCCCAGTATGGCCTGCTCGTGGCGCTCTGGTAGGTGTTTGGGACGGGGCTGTTCATCATCCCGCCCATGTATGAGTTCATCTGGTTTGGCATGACGGTGTCGGTGTCGAACCTTATCTCGCCGGGGGTCATCTGCCCGCCGCACTTTGGGCACTTCTCGTCCATGTTTTTCACTTCTTTAGGTACTTCTTCGGGAGCTTCGCCACCACTGTGTATAGTGGGTCGACTATTTGTGCTATCCTCGCCTTGGCGGCGATGCTTAGGAACATATAGGCGTCGTCGCGTTGCCAGCCGTGGTCGGTTGCCATCCAGTTCACGAGTTCGCGGTAGGCGAGGCGGGCGGCGTCCTCGAGGGGCTTGGCGCTGCATACGGTCATTATCTCGTCTGGGGACTCGACCCGAGGCCACGCGATTGTGTAGCCCTTCTTGAGGCCGAAGCGGAGCTTGACGACGGCGGGTACTTCGATGGCTGAACCGCCGACTTCGCCGTCTCCCTGAACGGCGTGTACGTCTCCGAGGCCAAAGAGGGCACCGGGCTGGTTGACAGGGAGGTGTAGGATGTTGCCGGGGCGTATGTCGGGGCAGTCCATGTTGCCGCCGTGTGGGCCGGGAGTGAGGGTGTTTATCGCCTCGTAGACTGGGGAGTTGCCGATTGTACCGATGAATGGGTCGACGGGGACCTCGACGACGCGTCCGCCGTCAGTCTTGTAGAAGACCTTGCCCGCCTTGATCTGGCTGATCTTGGTTCGTGGCGTCATGAAGTTTAGCCAGCCTTCGAGGCCGCCAAAGCCGGGGCTTATGGTGGTTGCGCCGTGGTCGGGCAGATCTATATCGAGTATCTCGACAGTGAGTGTGTCGCTGGGTTCAGCGCCCTCGATGTGGATGGGGCCGGTGACGGGGTTGACTGGGACCTTTACCCCCTTGTCGAGTGTCTGTTTGCGTGTCTGTGTCTCGGTGACGCATCCGCCGAAGGCGTCCCACGTCTCTATCTCAACCTCTTCGCCGGGCTTGACCCTTGCTATGGGCTTGTTGAAGGGGCTGAGGGTTGAGGTTCCGGAGGGTGTGAGCCTCTCGAAGGGTATCTTTGGTATCCTCTTGACCATTAGAATCGATCTAGATAGGTTGTATGCCCTTTAAACGGTTGCCACGCGGTGGGGGCGCCGAGATAGGAAAGATTAAATGCAGGATATATTGTTCCTTTCATAGCAGTTCAAGGAATAGGTGTATTAAAAATGGAGTACATGTACGCCGCTATGCTTCTCCACAGCGCTAAGAAGCCCATCACAGAGGAGGCGGTCACCGCCATACTCGCAGCCGCCGGTGTAGCCGCCGACGGTGTACGCGTCAAGGCACTCGTCGCAGCCCTCGCGGAGGTCAACATCGACGAGGCGTTGAAGGCGCCAGTCTTCGCCGCCGCAGCCCCAGCCGCCGCGCCAGCTGAGGCGAAGGAGGAGAAGAAGGCAGCCGCCAAGCCGAAGGTTGAAGAGAAGAAGGAAGAGGACCTCCAGGGTCTGGGCGCCCTCTTCGGTTAAACTCTCAACCTTATTCTATCCATATTCAGTTTCTAGTTTCACACCTCGCTTTCAGTGGTTACATGTAGCCGCGTGTGGCGGTGGCGTGTGTTGAACTCAAAAAAGGTTTTTGAGGGGAGCCCAGTCCATTCTCATGTAATGCTCACCTCCGACGAGATACGAAGCCGGTTCCTCGAATACTACAGACAGAGAGGGCACACCGAGATACCGTCTGCTTCTCTTCTGCCAGAGGGGGACGTGACGACGCTCTTCACGGGCTCGGGCATGCAACCGCTGATCAAGTACTTCCTCGGCGAGCCCCACCCGGCTGGGACGCGCATAGTCGACTCGCAGAAGTGCTTCAGGTCGGAGGACATAGACGAGGTCGGGGACAACAGGCACACGACGTTCTTCGAGATGCTGGGCAACTGGTCGCTGGGCGACTACTTCAAGGCGGAGCAGCTGCCGTGGGTGTTCGAGTTCCTGACTAAGGAGCTTGGGGTGGACCCGAGTAGACTCTACGTCACCGTCTTCGCGGGGGAGGAGAAGTACGGGCTCCCGAAGGATGATGAGTCTGTCGAGATCTGGCGCCGCATCTTCAGGGGGGCGGGCATCGAGGCGAAGCCCGTCCACATAGGCGACCCCGACAGGGGCGGCGAGGTGGGGATGCAGGGGGGCAGGATATTCGCCTACAGCTCTAAGAAGAACTGGTGGAGCAGGGCGGGTCCACCGGAGAAGATGCCCGCCCGTGAGCCGGGGGGGCCAGACTCGGAGATATTCTACGACTTCGGCACGCCACACGACCCCAAGTACGGGCCTCACTGCCACCCCAACTGCGAGTGCGGGCGCTTCATGGAGATCGGGAACTCGGTCTTCATGGAGTACACGAAGACCGACGACGGCAGGTTCGAGAAGTTGCCTCAGCAAAACGTGGACTTCGGGGGCGGGCTTGAGAGGATAAGCGCGGCTGTGACGGGCAACTCGGATATGTTCCAGATCGACACGCTGAAGCGGTTGATCGACGCGCTCCCGGGGGCGGATATGCGGTCGAAGAGGATAATCGCGGATCACGTGCGCGCCGCGTCTTTCCTCATCACTGACGGCGTTGAGCCCTCCAACAAAGACAGGGGCTACATGCTCCGCAAGCTCCTGCGCCGATCCATAGTGCACTCCAGCATGCTTGAGAGGAGCGAGAACAGGGCGCTGAGCGCGTCCTCGGGGGAGACGCTTGAGCGGTGCTTCGGCATAGTCTGCGACATGTATGCGGGGACCTACGCGTTGGATAGGGAGCGGATTCTCTCGGTGTTCAGGGCGGAGAACCAGAAGTTCCGCAACACCTTCGTGAATGGTATGCGCCGGCTTGACCGCCTTGAGGCGGTGGATACTGACACGGCGTTCACCCTCTACGAGAGCTTCGGGTTGCCCTATGAGGTGATCAAGGAGTTCGGGGGTGTGAAGGCGGCTTCGCTTACGCGTGAGGCGTTTGAGGGGAAGCTTGAGGCGCATCGCCAGCTTAGCAGGGCTGGGGCGGAGAAGAAGTTCGGGGGGCACGGGCTGATCCTCGACACTGGGGAGTTGAAGGCGAAGGACGAGGCGGAGGTGGAGAAGGTCATACGGATGCACACGGCGACGCACCTCCTCCACGCGGCGCTACGTCAGGTGCTCGGGGACGAGGTACATCAGTCCGGCTCAGACATCACCGTGGAGAGGCTGCGCTTCGACTTCAGCTACCCGCGGAAGCTCACGGATGAGGAGATAAGGCGTGTGGAGGAGATAGCCAACGACGCCGTGGCGCGCGACCTCAAGGTGGAGTGCCGCGAGATGCCCAAGGCGGAGGCGGAGAAGAGCGGGGCGCTCAGCTTCTTCAAGGCGAAGTACGGCGACACCGTCAAGGTCTACACCATAGGGGACTCATTCAGCAAGGAGTTCTGCGGCGGACCACACGTGGACCACACGGGAAAGATCGGCAGGATCAAGATCACAAAGGAAGAGGCGGTAGCTGCCGGTGTCCGTCGAATCAGGGCAGTCGTCGAGTGACAGAATCGTTTTTAAATTCCGTGGTAAAGCGCTTTAAGCCCCGGAATGCAGTGATTGATAGTGGGGAGGGTTATGGAGATCAGGCTATACGAGATATTCAACACCGATACCCTCCGACACAGGGATACCGCCAAGACTGTCCTTGACAGGGTATCCAAGAGGAACGGCGATGAGAGGATAGTGATCGACTTCGCCGGGGTCTCCTTCGCTTCTCGTTCGTTCTGCCATGAGCTTAAGCGTGGTCTCGGTGACCTCGATGTTGTTTTCGTGAACATGATGCCCGAGGTGGAGGGGATGATGAACATCGCGTTCTCGAAGCCGAGGGTCGATTTCGAGCCGCCAACCGAGTCTAAGAAGCTGGCTCAGTTGGTCTCAGACTAGGTAAGCGAGTGCGTTGATCACGCTCAGTTTGAACTGGAGCCCAACGAAGGCACCACTCCAAGGCACGTCGAGTGTGTAGAAGTCGCTGTTCTCCCTATTGAGGTAGAGTAGGGTGTCCCCCGACATTATGACGATGTCTCCCCCATAGCCCTCGCATAGTATCTTGACCATGCCCGGTATGCCTGCGCCTCTCTCGACGTCGTGTTTCGATGAGTTGCCGTTTATCGCGTTTGTTATCGCTTCCTTGTGGGTGGAGACTTCGTACTCCGTATTTCGGTAGGATTCGAGATAGCCGATGCCGGTGTCCGCGATGGCTATCTGGCACGTCTCCGTCTTCGGCCAATACTGGGCGAGTATCCAGTAACGGTCGGTATGTGCGTGTTCCTTGATGTTTGTGACGAGTTCGCTTGTCAGGTATTTTAGGGCGTTTCGGAAGCTGTCGCGGATTTCCTTCTCCTTTATTCCCTTAAGGATGAGTTCCTCGTATCGCGTCAGTGTCTCGTCGTCTGATTCGGGGCTGAGTCTTGTTAATGGCAGGTAGGAGGAGCTTCTGGCCCAGTTCAGGTTGGGGGTGCCTTCGGGGAACCTTATTCTTTCGAGGTAGCTCCTGATGCCGGTCTTGTTTCTGCCGTAGGTTACGTTGAGGTGGAGGCGGTTTGCGTGGATCGCTATTGGGAGGAGACCGAGGGGTGTGGCCCATTTCTCGATTTTTAGTTCCACGGTCTTCTTCCCGGTTGCCTTGGCACGCTGTAAGATGCTTAGGTTGTGCTGCATGTCGGCGAGGATTAGCAGGGTATCGAACCGGTGCCGTATCTCCATGGTTTCTTGATCGAGTGTCAATATTTTAGATTAGTCTTCAAGTAACTGGCTAGGGAAAGCGGGAAGTGAGATTCATACAGAGGAAAGGGCAATATTTACTATCGGGGACAGTCTCGCAGATGCATTCAGTAAAGAGTTCTGCGGTGGACCACACGTAGACCACACGGGCAAGATGGGAAATATTAAGCTAACGAAGGAAGAAGCCGTCGCCACGGGAATACGAAGAATAAGGACGGTTGTTGAGTAAGTTCTTTTTTAATTTTAAAATATTTTTAGGGAAGAGAAAAAGGGTAATGAGTGATCAATATTTTATATGAATCAATAATTAAATCTCAGAAATTATTTTATAACCATTTGAATATTAGTCTATTCTAATGGATAACAAAGAAGTAGCCACCCGAATATCAGACATTGAGAGAGTGATTGGAAAATATGATTCGCCAGTTTTAGGTAATCATTTTAGGGCAACATTACCGTCAGGTAAAGCGGTCAGGCTACTCATTTCTCTTCAAGGGCAAGGACGAGTAAATAAAGCGCAGTTATATTCTATGGCTCATTCGGAAGTAGGGCTTTCTTCGTATGAGTTGGAAAATTCATATTTTCCACTTTTTCAAGATTGGGGGTTCATTACAATCGCGAATGATTATATAGATGAGAATATAAAAAGTCGCGACGCTGTTTTATCGAGAGTAGGTCGATGGTGGAGAGATCTGAATCCACATAACGTTGAAAAACTAAGTGTAGATTTATTCGATATGGCTGCGAGAAGACCACAATCAGGAGATAAAATCCAAACATTATTAGATCAATATACTAGTGATGATTATAAAAGCTCGTTTTCTCATCTTTCCAACAGTGGATTAGTGGATCTATTCACTTTTAAAGATATAAAATGGTATTACTCTCCAGAAATTTTTGGTCAAGATTATGATAAGGCAATAAAATATTTATCAACAGCAGATGAAAAACAACTCACGGAGATTAATAGTTTAATTGATGAAGTAAATAAAGAACAAGGGGTACCGATAGATCTATTAATAAAAAAACATGGATCCAAACTTCTTGAACAGGTTCCGGGGGTTGGTCTATTATATGGATACGGTCTTGAAATTGGGACAAACCATAGTACCTTCATGTTTACACCGGATTTGAGAAGTCGATTTGAACAAGAAGGAAGAGGCGATAAATTTGAAATTATTAAACCAGGTGTTGCGCACTTTCAATTTGCGAATAAATTGGCGAACCCCGCGACTGGAAAATTGAATTTAAACCCTGCAGTAATTATAAACAGATTAATTGAACGTGGATTTGCAGGGGATGCCACAGCTATTGGAACAGATTATGAGTTACTCGTTAAGAAGGGGATAGTAAAAGTAGAACCCACATCAGGTTCGAGATATAAATTCGTTTTACCGGAATCCAGAGAAAAAATAGCGGATTTAGAAGCGATTAGAGATGCTTTTGAAGCTCAACAAATAATACCAAATGTTGATTTTTCATCATTTGGTCTGAAAGGAAAATTAGAGTCCACAGATTCATTAGTATATAGGTCACGGAGGGCTATTAAAGAAAAAGAACTATTAGCACAATTCTGTCAGGAGATGTACCATTTATGAGCGATATAACTAAAGGAGTACCACTGGAAATTCGAGCACATCGGTTTTCTTGGCATTTGGGATACGTATCACGTAGAAGAATCGAATTGTTCAGTGATGAAGGAAACGAAATTACCGATATTGACGTTTTAGGTATCAAATTTGATAGTAATTTAAAACCAAATATAATATTATTCGAAACAAAATCTGAAAAGGGTTATGCATCAATATTAAAAATTAAAGGATTATTGGGGTACTATAACGC
>DUKA01000119.1:4727-5945 GCA_013329615.1 Candidatus Bathyarchaeota archaeon | reverse complement strand
CTACAACAGTGGCCTCACTGGTATCGCCGAGATAAAGAAGGCACCGCTACAGCGCCTCGTCGCCCTGCCCCTCATAGGCCCACGCCTAGCAAAAGCCATAAAGGAGCAGGTCGGCGGCCTCGTCGAGGAACAGGAGTGGAAGAGCCTCGACAAAGCCGAGAAGGAGCAGAAGGCGCTCACAGATTTCGTAGAGGAAAAATTCGAGCCCGAGAAGCCCGAGGATTAACATTTATTACATAGTAAATATTAATCCTACCTGATGCTTCAACTAGAGAACCCGGGATACATCCTCAGGATAAGCAGGGACGAGTGGTTAGATCAGGTTTTCCGCCTAAACAAGTACTACACGGGCATAATGCGCGACTACAAGAGGGGGACGCCTATCCTCCTCGCCATGAAGGCTGGAGGCCGAGACTCGTTCGTCGGCTATGGCATCGTGGACAAGGTGGAGATGCTCTGGGAGATGCCCCCCGAGGAGGAGGACTACAGCAGGGGGCACGGCTGGAAGTGCGGGCTCACCTTCAGGGGGCTCATGCGCTTCCAGAAGCCCTATCCCATAGGGAAGTCGTGCCTCAGCACGGACCCGAGGCGAGGAGCCTTCCTCAACGGAGCAAAACTCACCGAGGATCAGATCGACTCCATACTCGAGGCCGCCGAGGACGAGCAGGGCGAGGGATAAGCTGAAACACGTAGCCGCCCGACCAGATAGGGGATGAGCCAACTCGTAGGGCTGCTCAGCCGGCGAGGTGAAGACGTCGCCAAGCCGCTACTGAAAATGCTGGGGGAGACTAGGCTCCGCCACGACGCCTTCGGCATCGCCACGCCAAGAGGCGCGGAGCACAGCCCAAAATCCCTAGAATTCACATCACTCACCTCCAGCGTCGCCCTCGCCCACAGGCTCATCAAGGTCCACCCAACAGATAACCCACAGCCACTCCACGACGGCGACAGAGCTATCGCATTCCTCGGCAGGCTATCGGATATCTCCGAGCCAAGCATCGCCGCCGCAGCGAACATCTTGAAGAAGCGCGTCAGAGAAGGGTACAGGGAGCTACTCACCGAACACGAGGGCCATTGGGTGTCAGCCATCGCCGAGGACGATACTATAACCTGTGCCCGAGAAAACATCGGGTCGCTGCCACTCTATTACGCCATAAACGAGGAGTTAATCGCCCTCTCAACCGATATGAAGACGCTTCTACGGCTTGGGATGGAGCC
>DUKA01000119.1:0-4706 GCA_013329615.1 Candidatus Bathyarchaeota archaeon | reverse complement strand
GGCATAGACAGCACAATACTCGCATACTACCTCAAACGTACAGGTGTTCGGCCGAGGCTAACATGCGTCGGCGCCGAAGACTCGTCGGACATCGCCGCCGCGGATGCCGCCGCAGAAGCCCTTGGGCTCCCCCTCACCATAAAGACAATCACCGAAGCCGACATCGAGAAACACATCGACGCCATACTCGGGAGCGTTGAGGAGACGGACCCGATGAAGGTTGGCGTCGCCACCCCCCTGTACTTCGCCGCCCTCGAAGCCTCCACGAAGCCATGTAGGGCCATCTTCTCAGGAAACGGAAGCGACGAACTCTTCGGCGGCTACGCAAAGTACACCCAAGAGTACCAAACAGAGGGAGACAAAGTGAGGGAGACGATGTTCCGGGACGTCGCAAGGTCACACGAGGTCAACCTCGAGAGGGACTGGAAGGTTTGCTCGGACCTCGGCCTCGAACTCCGGCTGCCCTTCATGTATCCCAGACTCGTACGCTTCGCGTTAAGCATCCCGCTCAGCCAGAAACTCCCACTGGAGGGAAAGGAGCCGAGGAAGATCATACTCAGACACCTCGCCAAGAGGCTGGGGCTCCCCTCAAACATCGCTGAAAAGCCAAAGAAGGCAGCCCAATACTCATCGGGCGCCAGCAAGATGATCGAGAGGTTCGCAAAGAAACGTGGTAAGAGCATCGCAGGGTACCTAGCGGAGAGGCTTGGAGAGATTATAAAATGAATAAAGTCGGGAACGTTCTAGAGGCTTTGAGAAGGCACTACGGCAAAGAGGCGTTCAAGGTCGCTAGGGAGCCGCCCTTCCGCGCGCTAATCGGCTGCATACTCTCACAGAGGACACGGGACGAGAACGCCTCCAAGGCAACAGACACCTTGTTCGCCGCCGCATCCACACCCCAGGAGATACTCGCGCTAGAACCCGAGACTCTAAGGCGACTCATCAAGACGTCAGGCTACTACAACCAGAAGGCGAAGCACATCACCGGCGCCTGCAGGGCATTAGTAGAGGACTTCAAGGGGGAGACACCAGCGATACGCGCCGAACTCCTCAGCCTACCCGGAGTCGGACCAAAAACCGCCGATATCGTACTGAGTTACGGATACGGAGAGCCGGCGATAGCCGTCGACACCCACATCCACAGAGTATCAAGGAGGGTCGGACTCGCCGAACCAGAGGCTACGCCTGAAGAGGTAAAGGAGGCACTCGAAAGTGCCCTGCCAAGGCGTGACTGGGGGTACACCGATGGAGCACTCCTCCAACTCGGTAAAGATTTCTGCAAACAGACGAAACCAAAATGTGGGAGATGCCCGCTGCGAGAACTCTGTGACAACGAGAAGAGTGACTAGCGGAGACCGACGTGTCCCTCCGCCAGAGATGTACAGAACTCGTCCAAGTGGTCAAATTCGTCCGCTATTATCTCGTTGATGCTCGACTCGAGGCTCTTCATGGCAACGCCCTTCTGCGGGATGATCTGGGCGGAGACGACGCTGGGCTCGTTGATCGGGTGCCCGATCCTGCTCAGGAGCCAGACATAGGTCTCCTCGACCCCGTTCACCTCGTCGATGATCCTGTCGGCGATCCTGTAGCAGAGCATGTTGTATATCTTGCCGACGTGGCTGACGGGGTTCTTGCCGGCCGCTGCCTCGCTGCTCATGGGGCGCAACAGCGCTATCACGCCGCGGACGTTGTTCCCCCTGCCGACCTGCCCAGAGTCGCCCGCCTCAGCCGAGGTGCCGAGGACGGTCAGGTAGAGCCCATCGAGCCCCCTCCCCCTCGCGTCGAGTGCGTTGAGGCTCACTTTGACGTCCTCGAAGCCCCCCTTCTCGTCTATCCAGGTGTTGATCGAGTCGTATATCTCCGATTTCCGTTTGAAGTAGTCATCCTCGCTCTTTATGTAGCGATCAACCATGGCCATGGCGACGGTTAGGTCGACGTTCTTACCGCGTCGGAGCGCCATGAGTTTGATGTCCTCGCCCGCCTCGGGGTGCTCCTTCTTGTATTCTTTCGAGTTAAGGTATTTTTCAAGCCCTAGGAGAAGCTTCTCCTGCTCAGTATAGGGGGCGAATCCGACCGCTGCACTCGTGTCGTTGGCGCCGAGGAACTCCCCCTTCTTCTTCCTGCTGAAGATGTCCTGGAGGGCCGCGGAGCCCGGCTTGATCTCGCTCTGGAACTTGACGTGCTTCTCGGGGTCTATGAATCGGAGGTTCTTCTTGAGCCACGCCTTGGTGCTCTTCTCCGCTATCTCGTTGACGGGAACCTCTTCGTTCCCAACCTTGAACGTGGCGCGGTCACCGTAGACGATGAGGATCGGCTTCACCACTTTGCCTCCGCCGAACTTGACACTGGTTTCGCCTGCGGCGATCAGCCCTTTGTCCATATTATGGTGATAGATGTTCCCGAACCTCTTCATGTACTCCTTAGAGAGGTCGACACTGATCTGATTCATGATGTTGTCGCACATCGTGTCGGGGTGCCCGAGGCCCTTTCGCTCTGTGATCTCGAGGGACCTCTTCTGGAGGGGCACTTGACTTAGCTCGTTGATGAAGACGTTGTTCATCGCTATTCCCGCCGTATGAGCCAAATAATTCCCACCCCGACTTTAAAACCGTTCCGTATATTCTCTAAGGGTTAAAAAACGCTGATTGAAAGAAAAAAACACGCAGGGCACAAAGGGGACGAGATAAGTGAGGAGAAACCTGAAACTCGATTTCGGATAAAAGAAAAGGCTAATAACATAACACTCATCAGATTATCGAGAGGTATAGATATTGAACGATAAATCGCTGGGCTACACGATCATGATCGTTACCGCCGTCATCATGATTGGATACTTCGTATGGTCCTTCGCCCCCTACCTAGGCGCAATGTTCGCGTGGCTCGCCCCATACACCGAGTGGGCCTACAAGCTCCCCATACTTGCGGCAGTCTACCTCGTACTCTTCATCGTCATATGGATCGGTTACACTATGGCTACGACACCGCCGCCGATACCTCTCGACAACCCCCTCGACTTAGAGAGGGAAGGCGAGAAGGAAGAGACAAAAGAAGAAAAATAGCCTAGCTTATCTTCGCATCTATCCTAATTTTCCAAGCCGACGGGCTATACTGGGATACTCTAACCCGCTCCAATATCTCCACCGCTCTACCAAATTCCCCAGCAGCATCGTGCAAAATACGTTCACCCTCCGAGAAGGGGTCGTCCCTCGGAGCCCAGTGATAGAAATGCAGTACACCACTAGGTTTTACCATAGGTATCGCCACGTCGAGGAACTCGTAGGCACCCTTGGGAAGGGGCATGAGTACCCTATCAAACACCTCGCCAAGAGCGGGGCAGACTTCGCGGACGTCACCCTGCACGGCTCTTACGCGGTCGCCCAACTTGTTCAAACGAATGTTCTCTAGGCAATACGAGTGACCATCGGGGTTGAGCTCCACCGCCACGCAGTACGCAGTTGGCTGCTTCTTGGCGATGCAGATCGCGAATGGGCCCACCCCGCTGAACATGACTAGGACACGTTCGTCGGGGCGGACCTTGGAGGATACCTTCTCCCTCTCGGTAGACTCCCTCGGCGAGAAATACACCTTCGCGGGGTCCGCCTTGAAGACGCAGCCAGATTCTCTATGCAACACCTCGGTGTCTGCGTCCCCCGCGAGAAGCTTCATGTCGCGGACACGGAACTCACCCATCCGCTCCGTCCCCTTTGAAAGGACGCTCTGGACGTTTCTCTGAACCCTCATCAGAGCCTCACCGATAACCTGCCCATAGGACTCTAGCTCGGTTGAGACCTCGATGACGGCAACCGCCCTCCCCTTAGACCCGATTACATCGAATGAACGAGGCACGAGAGGCACCAGATCGTCTGGGAGAATTCCTGAGAGCTCGCCGCGGATGTCCCGTTTCATGGCAGAAGCAGATTCGGGGGAGGAGCCTAATAGATGCTCCTGTCACCCACCTTCTTGGCGAGCTTCCCCTTCGCCCTGACCTCAGGCAGCCTGAAGTTCTCGGGATCAGAGTCCTCCTGAGTCTTCCGCTTAATTGTGAAGCCGCAGATCCCGTTCTCGAGAAGCTGTCTCTTATAACAGACGGCATATCAGCACTTCATCGGCTCGCACTCGGCCTCCGTCCACTGGCACCACGTCACCTTACCCCTGAAAGACATGGCCCTCTTGGTACAGGTAAAATCTCGGCACCTAGAATCACAAGGTTTAGGCTCCGACAAAACGCTAAGCACCTTCTCCGGCTGAGATAGCTTATCTCAAGGAAATCGCCCAAGAGACCAATTTAAACTTTATCAATAAACCAACGAAAAAAGTAGTAAGATATGCTTTATCCAAGACATAGACTTAAGATAAAGCAGTCCGTTTAAAAACGATACATAGGTTCCCGGGGGAGGATGTTTCGTGAAGGAAAAGATTCTAGTCGTCGATGATGACAAGCTCGTCAGAGACTCTCTCCAGTCCCTCATCGCTAACGCTGGATACGTTGTCGACGTCGCTAAGAGCGGTGAGGAGGCGGAGAGTAAAAGCGCTCTAACCTACTACAACGTGGCTCTCATCGACATCCGCCTCCCTAATACAAACGGAATAGAATTACTTGAAAGACTGAAGGAGTACGTCCCAAAGACCCGGAAGATCATTCTCACGGGGTACCCAGATCTCGAGACGGCGATCGAGGCTGTGAACAAGAGGGCTGATGGCTACCT
>DUKA01000069.1 GCA_013329615.1 Candidatus Bathyarchaeota archaeon | reverse complement strand
CCTTTACGCAGAGGGCGCGTTGTCCTATGAAGTGGTTTGTGTGGGTGACGTAGCCGTTCTGGGGGACGATTATGGAGATGTCGAGGGGGTTGGACTCTAGGCTAACGGCGATTCCGTTGGCCTGTGCGATGATGACGTTGGATGAGCAGCTGTGCGGGGTGAGTGTGATGGCCTGCATGGCCTGGTTCATGAGTCTGCTGTTGAGGACCTTGCGGCACTGGGCGAGTATGGGTGGGTGGGGTTCCCAGTGGTCGTGGTCGCTGACGAGGGCGTTGAGTGTTACGCCTATGCCGTGCTCGTTGACGCCCTTGTGGCCGACGGCGCCCGCCTCGGTGTGGAGAAGGACGGCGGGTTTACCCTCCTGCCTTATTTCGAGGGTGACGCAGCCCTCCTTGACTCCGGGGCGGTAGTCCCAGTTCTGGGCGAGTAGGGTGTGCCCTATGCTTGTGCCGTCGGGGAGGACGGCGAGGGCGGTGCACTCCGGTGCCTTGACCTGGCTAAATGTGAGCTCGTAGCGCGTGTTTATGGCGAGTATCTCGTCGAGTTTGCTGCCCGAGCCCTCGGCTATGCCCTCCATCTCCTCGTAGATGGATGAGTCCCACTTCCTGATGGGGTCCGCGGTCGTCGCCGCCTTCTTGAGGGCTTCCTTCTCGGTCATCCCGCAGATTCGGCTCCAGAGGCCGAAGTAGTAGTCGAGGTTGTGGCGTATCTGCTTCTTCGCGGCCTTACCGNNTTCACGCCGCACTCTCGGGGCGAGCCGGCGATTTTGATATAGGGGAACGGGTCGGGCAAAACTTCACCGCAGAGATTTCTGTTGAAGGAGAATAAAGCATTTTACTGCTCTTTCTGCTTCCCCTGCTTCTGGATGTCCTCCGCCTCCAGCTTGTGGAAGAGGCTGCGTAGCTGGCGCTTCATGTTGGATTTGTCCCTGCTGAAGCCGAGGGTGTCGGCGAAGTCGTCCGTCGTCTTGAGCAGCTTGGCTCTGCCCTTGCCCTTCTCCTTCTCGACGAGCCCCATCTGTACGAGCTGCTTTATGTGCTGGTAGCTCTGGCTGCCCCGGGCTATGGCGACCGCCCTCTGCTCTATGGGCTGGTTGTAGGCGATGTAGCTGAGCGTGCGCAGTGGCCCGGCGGTGAGGAGGGGGCGTATACTGAACTTGCGCGCCTCCTTAGTGTAGTCGGTCTTGAGCTGGATAACAACGCGGTCCTCGGGGAGGTGCCTGACCTCTAGCGGGCTACTGTCTTGCTCGTATATATCGCCGAGGCGGAGGGTGAGCTGCTTTGCCTCCTGCTCGTTCTCCAGTTTGAGGTGGGCGACTATTGTGGCTAGGCTAAGGGGGCGACCCGAGGCGTAGAGTATCGCCTCCAGCCGCGCCAGCTTGTCGTCCCTACCGCTCATAGACCCACCTAGTTACCATATTCCTCGGAGCGTTTCCTAATAACTTGTGTGGATTAGGCTCCCGCGGCTATGTCGCGGCGGTAGAAGACGGCGCCCTTGACCGTGTTAGCGTCCGCGTAGACGCGTTCACGCGCCTCGGCAACAGTCTTGCCCCTCGCGAGTAGCGCCACGGCCCTGCTCCCAGTTGTCTTGACCACGCTGCCCTCCTCGTAAACCGAGGCGTAGTAGGGCTCGGCGTGCTTCAGCTTCCCGACGGTTATCGGCTGATCCTTCTTCGGGTTGTCCGGATAGCCCTCGGGGACGACATAGACGCAGACGGTCGCCTCCTTCCTGAAGTTAGGCTTCTTGAGCTTGCCCTCGACCATCCTGAAGCCCGTCTCGATGAGGGAGTCGTCGAGGAGGGCGAGGACGTTTATTGCCTCGGGATCTCCGAGGCGCGAGTTGTACTCGATGAGGTAGACGCCATTCTCCGTGTTCATGAAGCCGCCATAGAGGAAGCCGCAGTACTCGCCCACGGATTTGGTGAGGGTGGAGATCGTCTGTTTCATGATCTCGGCGCCCTTCTTGACGACCTCGGCGGAGAGGTCGGGCATACCGTGGTCGGGGCAGCTGTAGCTTCCCATGCTCCCCGTGTTGGGGCCCTTGTCGCCGTCGTAGGCCCTCTTGAAGTCGCGGACGAGGGGCATCACCTCGACGTGCTCGCCGTCCACGAACGCCTGCAGTGTGAACTCCTTGCCCCTGAGCTTCTCCTCCAGCACGACGAGGCCGTCGTTCTTTATGCACTTGGCGCAGTATGCCTCGGCCTCCTGCCGGGTCTTGAGGTGCTCGCCGGTCAGCTTGACGCCCTTGCCGCCGGTGAGGACGTCGGGCTTGACCGCGACGTCTGGCTGCGACTTGAGGAACTCCCTGACCTCGAAGAGGTTCCTGCACACCTTGAAGGCGGGGTTGCCGGGGATGCCGTGCTCCTGCAGGAGGAGGCGGGCGTAGCTCTTGCTCCATTCGAGGCGCGCGAGGTTCTTGATGGGGCCGACGGTTGGTACACCCTTCTCAACGAGTGTGTCGGCGATGCCAACCGCGAGCGGGGCCTCGGGGCCTATGAAGGCGATGTCGACGCCGGTGAAACGGTCGTAGTCGGCGGGCTTGTTTATGTCGATTAGTTCGACGCGTTTGCTTATGGCAGCGATGCCCGGGTTCCTCTTCGCCATGGCGGAGGTCAGCTCGGCTCCGTCGGCGTGGAGCTTCTTCGCGATGGCGTGCTCCCTCGCCCCGTTGCCCACGACTAGGACCTTCAAAGCAGGATCGAGAGAAATAACCGGCTTGGGAAGAAAAGGGTTTACCGGGGCTTGGTGACCTCGCAGAGGGCCTTGACGAGGGCGACGGCCTCCTCCTCCGTGTTGTAGAAGTGGGGGCTGATGCGCAGTCCACCGATGCGTGGGCTGACGATAACGTTCCTCTCGGCGAGCTTCTTTCCCACCGCCTTGAAGTCTGGCACCTGCACGTTGATGTAGATGCGTCGGTCCTCCTCATTAGGCGTCTGCAGCCTGAAGTGCTTCTTGGTCAACTCCTCGACGAGAACGTTGTCGACGGTCTTGACCTGCTTCTCGATGTTCTTCATGCCGTGGGCGAGGAGCACGCGCATAGAGTTCTCGACAGCCACGTAGGACAGCTCCATGCGTGAGTATATCTCCAGCCTCTCGATGCCCTTCCTAGGTTTGAACTCGTAGAGAGTAAAGGCGTCCTCTGTGTTAATGTTGCTCTCCTCGGGGGTGAGGCTCTGACCGCCTACGTAGGCGGGTTGATACTCGTCTACGAGCTTCTTTGTGACGTAGAGGAATCCCGCGGCCTGCCCATATGGGCCACCCAATACCCATTTGTATGTGCTACAGGCAACGAAGTCGACGCCCCACCGGTCGGCCTCCCACGCGAGGTTGCCTATGCTCTGTGTGCCGTCGATGACGAGCTTCGCCCCGTGGTCGTGGCAGACCTCGGCGAGCGCCTTGAGGTCGTATAGATAGCCGTTGAACCAACTGGGCTGGTCGACCATCACGGCGACCGTCTTGTCGTTTACAGCCTTCTCGAACTGCTCGATTGCTACGACGCCCTTCTTGTGCTTTAAGAACTTGGGCTTGGCGCCGCGCTCCCTCTGCTTGTTGACGACGGTGGCGCACATGGGGAAGCTTAGGTTGGTGGCGACGATGTTCGTCCCCCTCCTGGAAGGTAGCATTGACATGACGGTGTTGATGCCTGTGGATGCGTTTGGGACGCATGCGACGCCCGCCTCGGAGCCACCTATGACCTCGGCGAAGACCTTCTTCGAGTTGGCGCGCCTCTTGCCCCACTCGCTTAGGCCACCGGGCCACGGGCGCTGCCCGCGGAACATCGCAACGTAGTCGGCAGCGTACGCCTCGACAACCTTTAGCGTAGACTCAGGCATCGCCCCCGTAACGGCGGTGTCGAAG
>DUKA01000087.1 GCA_013329615.1 Candidatus Bathyarchaeota archaeon | reverse complement strand
ACTATACAAATGCCGATCCCGAAGGCACAGTACCGCGTTCCCAAGATCGCCGCCAAGGTCAACATCGGCGAGAGGACACAGCAGACAGCGGTCAACCTCCTCGAGCAGGCCGAGAAGAAGCGTACCACCGCCGGTAAGGACCCGATGGGACTCGCCGCAGCAGCGCTCTACATCGCCTGCGTCATGAACGAGGAGAAGAGAACGCAGAAGATGATCGCGGACGCCGCGGGCGTCACCGAGGTCACCATCAGAAACCGCTACAAGGGCCTAAAGGAAGCCCTAAAGCTTGACATTTAAAATTCAGTTTTTTAATGGGTCGCTAGGTACGAGGCTACCTGCGCCCTCGTTCCTTGTACGATCTTCGTGTAGCTACCGTCCGTCATATCGATGCGGTAAAGTTGTATTTTCGTGATCGAGCCATTACCAGACCAGTGTGTGTTGTACGATTCGAGCTCCGCGGCGGGGGATTTTGACGTTATCGTAGAACCATTTTCGGTGAGATATCTCCCGGCGGGATCGAGAATGGTCAACTGGCCGCCGGAGACGGGCATGAATACAGCCACGTGACCAGAGCCATCGGAGAAGTCCATCACAGCGATGTACAGACTGTAGTCCGATCCGACTATGTACTTGTTGTAGTAGCGGAGCATAGCATACTCAAGCGCTGCTTGATCGTCGCAATCCCCCTGCTTGTTCTGAAGGGTGAACTCAGGCGTTTGGACGTGGTTTTGGATGGTATCGACGGTAAAGTCGGTTAAGTAGTTGACACCGTTCACTTCCAACCACGAATAATAAGTAATGTAGGGGATCTCGACGTCATAGACATAATTCACGTTAGTGTTGACATACTCGTGTATCTTCTGGTAGTTGGTCCAGTCGTTGGTAGAGGAGCCAATGGCAGTCCTCACGGGGTTCTCCATCTTTAATATCTCGGCCGTTGTGAGGGTATGCTTGAAGCTATTATCCTCGTTGATGTACTGCCAAAGCGTTGAGTTGAGACTGCGGACCGCAAGGGTCAGCTTGTAGTAGTTGTTGTACATCTGTGAGTCTCCGGGGGTGCCGCTAACTCTGTCGCTCAGCATCGTTGAGAGGTCGTCATAGTCCTTCTTGAGGTTAACATACTTTACCGATAGATCGGTGAAGCCCGTGTCAACGCTCCACTGGAGCGTGTCGTACTGCGAGGAAAGGGTGGTGTAGTTGTCTTGTAGGGATGTGTAGTCAGCTTCCAGCGAGGTGTAATCGATCTGAAGGCTGTTGTAGCTCGTTTGGAGGGAAGCCTTGCTGGATTCCAACTCTGTCGCGCTCTGTGAGAGCGCCTGATACTGCAGGTCGAGTGCATCATATTGCTGCGTCTTCGCCGATAACTGCTGCTGGGTAGTGCTGAGTTGACCTTCGAGGATCTCTACCTGAGATGTGTATGTTTTTGACGCGAGGAAGTATCCGCCACCACTACCCGCGAGTAGCATGACGATCAACGCTATGGGAACCCATTTCTCCATGGCTGAAGTTGTGTTCCTATGCAACATATCGTTTGCGGAGCGGGGGACGGCGACGAGTCTTTCGTCAACTCTTTATTCTCACCGATGAGGTTTAACCTGTGTGAAGTAAATGGGTGAACCGGTTGCCTATCTCACTGAGGAGAATTATCGTCCAGATTGGCTGAAGGACGGCGTCACCGAGGCCAGCCTCAAGGCCGTCCTCGGGGCGAAGGTGGAGATACAGAGGCTCGGCAGGGAGCTTGCGAAGGCCGAGAGGTTCTACATAGTTGGGAGCGGCGGGAGCTACAGCGTCCAGTTCCCCGTCAGATACCTCGCCGAGAAGTACACCGATGTGCCAGTGCTCCAGTACAGTGGCTGGGAGTTCCTCGAAAGGGTGCCTTGGGCTGCGAACGAGGGCTCGGCCTGCGTTTTCATCACGCAGAGCGGGAAGACGAAGGAGGTGGTGAAGGGGCTTGAGTGGGCGAAGAAGAACGGCGCCTTCACGATGGGGTTGAGCCAGAAGCAGGACTCCCTCGTCAACAAAGTGGCGGATATTGGTTTCGGCACCGGGGCCCGCGGCGTCACGATGGGTAAGCTCACAACACTCTACCTGCTCTTCGGTACGGTGTTGAAGGAGAAGGGCTTCGAGGTCGGGGGCAGGATGATAAAGGCGGCGGAGTCGCTGCCGACGGCGCTCCTACCCATGATTCCGAAGGCGAAGGAGTTCGCCAAGAAGACGGCGCTCAAGTTCAAGGATGACAGGGAGATGTACGTCCTCGGTGGGGGGATCAACTGGGGACTCGCTTATCAGTACGCCATCTGCACGCTGCAGGAGATGTGCTGGGTGCACGCAACACCCATCAACTACTCAGAGTTCCGCCACGGCCCCGTCGAGATGTTCTCGCCGGGCACACCAGCCATATTCCTCCGCAGCAGGGGCAACGAGGGGGAGCTCGAGAAGGCGGTCACCAACTGGAGCACGAACAACGGCGTAAGGGGTATTGTCCTCGACAGTCAGGGTACCGAGGTCGACAACCTGCTCACGCCATTCACCCTCTTCGTCGAGCTCGAGTGGCTGAGCTACTATCTGAGTCTCGTGAAGAACAGAGACATGGCGCAGTGGCGTTACTACGACAAGGTCGAGTGGTAGTCAGGCGCAGCCTTGATGGCATGTTGACCCCCTCGGAGGCGGGCTCGGGGCGCGTGCACGTGGTTTCCCGCTTCCTCCGCCGCCGTCGCGTTTCCGTCTTTTTGGGGCTGTTTTGGCGTTTGGGGCTTTTTTTCACGTCGGTTTGGCGGCGGAGGATCGTGGGTGATTCGTCGCCTGACGGGGTTCCGGGGGGGCGGGGTCTGCCCTTCCTCGTTTGGACTCGGATATGCTACTTGGGGTGATTAGAGCGTCGTCGGGGTCGTTTATGTGCCTCTTTTGCAAGGAGAGCATTTTTACACGATTCTAGTCGTGCTCTTCTAGGTGCCGCCCCAGCCTCCGAGTCGTTTACAGGTCTCGGCTGCGGCTAGGTGCCCATTCTCGATGGCCTCGGGTATCGTGGCGCCCTTCATGCGTGCGCAGAGAAAGGCCGCGATGTAGCTGTCACCGGCGCCGAGTGTGTCTACTACCTCCACTGGCCTGGCCTTACCGCGATGGAACTTGGAGCCGTCGTAGACGATGGAGCCGTGCTCCCCGAGGGTCATGGCGACGAGCCCCGGCGTCCTCGCCTTGTAGCCCCTGAGCATCGCCTCGACATCTGTCCCCTTCATGACGAGTTCCTTGCCGCTGAAGAAGCTGTAGTCGAGGTGGGGCAGCACACTGAGGGCGTCGTGTTGATGCTGGTTGCTGAAGTCGAAGCTCAGGATGGGGCGGTTCCCCTGCTTTATCCAGGGGATGTGGTTCCTGCCGAAGCCCCAGACGCTGAAGTGGACGAGGTCGTATGTCCTCACCTTTGGGAGGAGTTTGGATGGGAACTTTGCGTCTTTTTGCACGCCCTCGACGTAGTTGGCGAAGACGCGGTCGCCGCCGCGGATGAGGATGGTGGTGACGGCGGACTCCCCGTGGAGGCGTATGACGCCGTCGGCGCGAAGCCCCTCCCGCCTCATCTGGTCGACCATGAAGTCCCCCGCCTCGTCGTCCCCCATCACGCCGATGTAGTCGGCTTCGACGCCGGGGACCCTGCGGGCGTAGACGGCGACGTTAAGGGCGTTGCCGCCGGGGAAGCGCCTCCCCAGCTCAGAGTAGTTGTCAATGCAGTTATCCCCGACGGCGAGAAGCTTCATGGCGAGTCCCTTAAAGCTACCCGAGGGGCAATTTATCAGGATCGCCATGGAGCTAGACGAGGCAATATTAAACAGGCGCAGCTGCCGCAGCTACGACCCTTCCAAGCACGTCACCGTGGAGCAGATGAGGGAGATACTCCACTACGGAACCTGGGCACCCTCCGGCACGAACAGCCAGCCGTGGAGGTTCACCGTCCTCAGCGGTAAAGCGAAGGACGACTTCATCGCCTTCCATAGGGCGGACCTCGAAAAGAAGCCCGGCATGTCCGAGCAGTCGGCGAACATCGCCTTCTGGAGCTGCACCAGCCTCGAGAAGTCGGACGTCGTCGTCCTCGTCTGGGACAAGGAGAAGGGCGTGGTCAGCCAGCAGGGCATCGGGGCGTGCATCCAGACGATGATGCTCAAGGCACACAGCGTGGGCGTCGGCTCCCTCTGGGTCGCCGCCGTCAGGTGGAGCAAGGACGAGATCACTGAGAAGTACGGCCACAAGGACTGGGAGCTCATCGCCGGCGTCGGCTTCGGCTACCCCTCCGAGAAGATGATCGGCAAGAAGGGGCCGCCGAGGCTCCCCGTCGACGAGGTCGCCGAGTTCCTCGGCTGATAATCAATGCTGATGTCTACACATCCATCTTTAAGACAGGTTTTACGATCGTTGGGACGCCATCAATCTGAGTGATGATGATTACTTGAGAGCCACTTGGCTTCTGGTGTTACTGCTTGTTCTATCCGGGTTTGTATGCCCGATCTACGCCGCCGGGGAGTCACCCCAAAAGATGCTTGGGCAGAAGATGATATATGACCCCGTCGGGCAGAGGATAATCCTCTTCGGCGGCTCCTATTATTCGGGCAGTTACACATTCTACGGCGACACGTGGAGCTACGACGTGGCACAAGCCGAGTGGACGAAGCTGACACCGACGGGGAGCCCCATTGCACGGTTCAACCACGCCATGGTCTACGACAGCGACAGGAAGGAGATAGTGGTCTTCGGAGGCTTCAGCTACTCCGGTAGGGTAGGGGACACTTGGGTATATAATATCGCCTCCAACAAATGGACGAATGAGACACCAGATAAGAGCCCGTCTCGGAGGAGCGACCCCGGCGCCGCATACGACGCGAAGAATAAGAAGGTCATAATCTTCGGCGGCTACGGGCACGACGACGTCATGCAGGGGGACACGTGGGCGTTCGATATGGAGACGAGGACTTGGACGCAGATGAACCCCGCCACGAGGCCGGCGAAGAGGTACGGCGGCGTCATGGTCTACGACACCTACACGGAGAGGTGCCTCCTCTTCGGTGGCCACATGGAGGGCGACGATGGGAGCGAGATGGGTTACGAGAAAGAGATGTGGGCGTACGACTACGCCGCCGACAACTGGGAGAAGATACCAACGACCACGAAGCCCCTCGCCAGGTACTGGCACGAGCTCGCATACGACCCCGAGGAAAACAGGATCATACTCTTCAGCGGCAGCCAGGGCGGTGGCAACGACCTCGGCGACACCTGGATATACAGCTGCAGTGAGGTGAAGTGGATGCAGGTCTCATCCACGGTGAGCCCCTCGGCGAGATCCCAGCCATCCATGGCCTACGACACGCAGACCAAGAAGACATTCATGTTCGGCGGAGCCGACTTCATAGTCTCTGCCACGTTCATCTACTACAACGACATCTGGGCACTCGATCAGAACAACCAGTGGAAACAGGTCGTGGCGGAGGAACAGCCGACCACGCCGGTAGAGCAGCTGAGTGGCGTCCCCGGGTTCCAGCCGATGGTGGTCGCCGCGGGGATCGCCGTCGCAGTGGCGGCGCTGCTGATCACGAGGCGTAGATGAGACGCCTCGACCAATTTTTAAGTTGCAAACCTTTTAACTAATCAGACTCCCCCCAACACTGCCAATTAGGAGGCAATGAGAGTGTATCAACCGGACTGGACAGAGCCCTCATCCTAGATGAGGAACATATCCCGAAATTCTGGTACAACGTCGTACCCGACCTACCAAAGCAACTCCCGCCACCACTCGACCCCGCCACGGGGCAGCCCATAAGGCCCGAGGCACTCGAGGTAATCTTCTGCAAGGAGATCATAAGGCAGGAGGCTACAACCGAAAGGCGTGTGAAGATACCCGACGAGGTCAGGGAGGCCTACAGGCTATGGAGGCCAACCCCCGTCATCCGGGCGAGGAGACTTGAGAAGCTCCTCAAGACCCCCGCCCGGATATACTACAAGTACGAGGGCGTGAGCCCAACGGGGAGCCACAAGCCAAACACCGCCATCCCACAGGCCTACTACAACGCCCGCGAGGGCGTCGAGAAGCTGACCACCGAGACGGGCGCCGGGCAGTGGGGGAGCAGCCTCGCCTTCGCGGGGATGCTCTTCGGCCTCGACGTGACCGTCTACATGGTCAGGGCGAGCTACGACTCCAAGCCATACAGGAGGGTGATGATGAACCTGTACGGCGCGGAGGTCCACCCTAGCCCGAGCAGCAGAACGGAGGTCGGGCGGAGGATACTCGCCGCGGACCCGAGCAGCCCGGGTAGTCTCGGTATCGCGATAAGCGAGGCCATCGAGGACTGCGTGAAGAACGGCTGCAAATACAGCTTGGGCAGCGTCCTGAACCACGTTCTCCTCCACCAGACAGTGACGGGTCAGGAGGCGCTGGAGCAGATGAGGATGGCTGAGGACTACCCGGATGTGGTCGTCGGCTGCGTGGGTGGCGGCAGCAACTTCGCGGGGATCGCGAATCCCTTCTATGGGGAGCGCGTCGCGGGGAGGGCGCCCAAGGAGACGCGGCTCGTCGCCGTCGAGTCGACGGCCGCGCCTAGCTTCACCGCGGGCGACTACACGTACGACTACGGCGACACGGGCAAGATGACGCCGCTGCTGAAGATGTATACCCTCGGCCACTGCTTCATCCCGGATCCTATCCACGCGGGTGGGCTCCGTTACCACGGCAAGGCGCCGATAGCGAGCCTGATGGTCAGGGAGGGACTCGTTGAGGCTAGGAGCTGCAATCAGGTCGAGGCGATGGCGGCGGCGAGGACCTTCATAGAGGCGGAGGGTCTCGTGCCCGCACCGGAGTCGGCGCACGCTATAAAAGCGGTCATCGACGAGGCGAACGCCTGCAAGCAGGCAGAGAAAGAGAGGACGATCCTCTTCCTGCTCAGTGGCCACGGCTACTTCGACATGAAGGCCTACGAGGAGTATCTGTCGGGGAAGATGGAGCCGTATGCCATGCCGATGGTTAAGATCGCGGAGAACCTCGCAAGCATCAAGGGTCTCATGCCTGACTCCGGCTCCTTATAGAGTCCCTGATCCTTCGGGTGTCGTCCCCCACTATTTCTGCGTGCCAGAAGCGCATCAGTCTAGGTTTATCGCCGCCCGCCTTCTGGTACTCGGATGCCTGTATTACCATCTCCAGCTTGTCCGCGTCTCTGACAAGACGGGCCTCTTCGGTTTTGGCTTCGGAGAACTCGCGCCAAGCGGAGAGGTATGAAGCCCTTATCGCCGTGGGGAGTTTGTCGAGGAGCCTCCCCATCGCCGCGTCCTCGGCGCGCTTCGCCGCCGCGGGGTCCGCATCCTTCTGTGTGGGAGTGAGGTCACCGGTCTCGGCCTCGGCGAGGTCGTGGATGAGGGCCATCTTCACCGCCTTGAGTGAGTCAAACCCCCTCTCATCAGCCAAGACAAGTGCGATTAAGGCAACGCGGAAACTGTGATCCGCGACCGACTCGGGGTCTGGGACGCCAGACTCGACCCAACCCGTGCGTGGGAGCCTCTTGAGCTTGCCCGCCTCGGCGATGAAGTCGATTAGTCCGTCTGTGTCCACGCCTAGAATGTGCCACGAGGCTATTTGAGAGGTTTCCCTTGATCAAACATCACATAAGCGACCGGAAAAAGCGGGTGGATTACCCCGGGTTTATCCTGTTGACCACGTCCCAGATCGCAAGCCCCTCCCTCTCCGCGAAGCCGAGCACGTTCTCCGCTATCCACGGCTTGTTCTGGCACTCGTTTCTGACGGCGTCGAAGAGGACCGTGGGCGTGCAGGGGGTCTTGATGCCCTGGTTCTCGATGAGTATGGCTAGGTTGTCGGCGAATATGAGGGCGCGGTCGAGCACCGTGACGGGTTTTACCCCAGACCTGTAGTCGTGGGCCCTTATGGCGCGTATGCTCGCGTCGGGGAGCCTGCCCGCCAGCATCTCCGCCGTCTTGTGCCCATGAAGGCTCGGCTCATCCTCAGTCACGTCGTGATCCAGATCGTGTAGCAGGCCGACCATGCCCCAGTCATGCAGCACCGCGCCAAAGTCGGGGGCGAGGACCTTCATAAGACGGCTCACTAGGATCGAGTGGAAGAACTTGCTGGAGCCCTCCAGCAGGCGGTGGGCCTCCGCCTCGGTGATCCCCGCCATCACCAGAAACTGGGTGTTGAAGCTTAAAAGACCGAGCGTGACGGGTGGGAGCTACTTAAGCTTGCATATCTTCTTTATCGCTGCGAGCATGCCGTCGTTGTTTGGGGGGCAGCCGACGACGTAGACTCCCTCCTTCTCCTGCGCCTTGAGGCATGTGCCCATGACGAGCGGCGCACACTTCAGCCCCTTGGGCACCTTCGCGTTAGCCCCCACGACGATTGTCAGGTCCCTGATCTCTCCCATCATCTTCATCTGCTCCAGATCGTAGACGACGCTGTGTATCGTGCCGCGGCACGCGCTGCACGCGCCGTCGCTGACGACGGTGATGCCATCCCCGAACTCTAGGTCGGTCGGCGGCCGCTTGAACTTCCGAGCGACACTCTCGATGGGTTCCCCGACCACCTCTAGCTTCTTCGGGTCGAACAGGCCGAGTCTGAGCCCCTCCTTGAGGTAGTCGAGTTCCTCTATCTCGAAGCCCATGGCCTTGCTGGCGGCGAGGTCAAGGCTCCAGAGGTCCTTGGATGCCATGATGGTGTTCATGGGAACGATGTCGCCGAAGCTGGGACCGAGCCCCTCCATGGCGTTTATCGCGTCTAGAACGGAGAGGTCGATGGGCACGACGCGGCTCAGGTCAACGATGGCCTTTACCACGCCTATCTTGTGGAAGTTCCTCTTCCACGGCTTCGGTATGACGCCCTTGAGGTTCTTGACGGCTAGCGTGACGAGGAGTTGGTCGTGTGTCTTCATGACGGGCATGTTGATCCTGACGTCGGCGTCCATGAACGCCTTTGAGACGGGTATCTTGTCCACGATCAGGTGATCTGGGACGGGTATCTCGACGAGCTTGTCCTTGTCCACGTCCACAACCTCGGCGCCGAGCGCCTCGGCCGCCGCCTTTATGCCGCTCTTCTCGAGCGCCACGTCTGTGGGCGTGAAGTAGCCGCTGCCCTCGACGACGAGCACCTTCGACGCCCCCGCCTTCTGGCACAGCCTGATCATCGCCTCGACGACGCGTTTGTCAGTGATGACGCCGGGCTTCGACACCCTGCCGGTGACGACGTTCGGCTTCAACGCGACCACGTCGCCCTTCTTCACAACGCTGCCTATGCCTCCGACGAGGTCGACCGCCTTCTTGACCAGAACCGGGACATCGGCGTCCCATGGAACCCTGGCGTTCTTGACTATGGAGACCTTACCCATGGCCCATCAGGGGAGTAAGGGTCACCACCAGATATGAAAGTGTCCATGAGCCCAAGGCACAATGAGGGGTTATCCACGCCCTTCAATTAAAAAGGGGGAGAGAGTAAGTAACAAAGCAGAAAGAAGACACCATCTAGTCAACGGAGCCAGAAAAACGAAGTCCCACAACTATGTACGAAAACGGGCACTTTGAGTATATTCGACACTGATAAGCGGTAAATAACCGCTGGTGATCATTGAAAAGTGATCCACTTGAGCGGTGTTGTCCACTTCATAGGCGTCGTCGAGAATGTCGAGGACGACACGTCGACCATACTCATCTACCCAGAGTTTACCCCGGGGCTGGACGGACTCGACGCCTACAAGCGGCTCTACATCCTCTACTGGCTGCACGAGGGGGATAACCCGGCTCGCAGGGCGACGCTCCGGGTGGTGCCCCGCCGCCACGGCGCCACAGAGGAGCGCGGCGTCTTCTCAACGCACAGCCCCCACCGCCCCAACCCCGTCGGCCTCACCATCGTAGAACTCGTCAAAAGGGAGGGCAACAGGCTCATCGTCAAGGGTCTGGACGCCTTCGAGGGCTCCCCAATAGTCGACATAAAGCCCGAAGAGCACAACTAGCCCCAGTAAATACGGTACTTGCCCCCACCGCGAAGTGGGAACCAATCATTAAATATCTTGAAACCATCCCAGAGGTGAGGCACAACCCGATGGTCAAGACCACGGTATCACTCATAAAGGCCGATATAGGAAGCGTCGCCGGACACTCCGTCGTCGCAAAGCCACTCTTCGAGATAGCGAAGAGCAGACTCAAGGAGGCCCAGAAGCAGGGCCTGATAAACAGCTTCTACGTCTTCAACGCCGGAGACGATCTNNTTCCTCGCATGCACCAAGAAGGCAAAGGAACTCAAGCTCTACGGCGCGGGCCAGGACCTGCTCCACGACGCCTTCAGCGGAAACGTCAAGGGCATGGGCCCCGGCGTCGCCGAGATGGAGTTTGAGGAACGCGGAAGCGACCCCATCGTCGTCTTCGCCGCAGATAAGACAGAGCCCAGCGCTTTCAACTACCTACTCTACCGCGTCTTCGCAGACCCGAGCAACACCGCCGGACTCGTCATCGACCCCAAGATGACGGGCGGATTCAAGTTCGAGGTCTTCGACGCCTACGAGGACAAGAGCGTCGTGCTCGAGAGCCCGAAGGAACTGTATCAACTCATAGCCCTGATTGGTGCCACGAGCCGATATATGGTGAGCAAGATATGGCGCACAAGCGACGGCGAGATCGTCTCAACGAGCAGCACCACGAAGCTCAGCCTAATCGCAGGCACCTACGTGGGCAAGGACGACCCCGTCTGCCTCGTCAGGGGGCAGAGCGGCTTCCCCAGCGTCGGCGAGATCATCGCGCCCTTCCAGCACACCTACCTAGTCGCGGGCTGGATGCGCGGCAGCCACTGGGGACCGTTCATGCCCGTGGGGCTCAAGGACAGCAAGTGCACGGTCTTCGACGGCCCGCCGAGGATNNCCCGCTCATTGTCGACTTCTTCGAGGACGTCGCCTTCGACGGCGCCCGACAGGAGGCGATCCAGATGAGTCAGTTCCTGCGCCGCATGGGCGAGTTCGAGCCCGCCCGCCTAGGACCCGAGGCGATGGAGTACACCACTCTCCCGCAGGTCCTCAAGCAGCTGGAGCCCCGCTTCAAGAAGAACAAGTGATGGGACACACCCATCCCAACTTTTTCGGCGTAAACCCCAAACACCCGAGGGACCACTTGTAACCATGTCCCCCGCATCCTTCAGACTCGGCGACTTCGACTGCCACGTACTCTACGATGGCTCCCGGAGCATCGGCTCGATGACAGAGGGCTCGGCGATGAGGTTCGTCTTCGGCGACGCCCCCGAGGCGGAGGTGGAGGCCGCCCTCGGACCCTACGGCGGAATCAGCCCAGACACACGGATACACTTCAACTACCTACTCGCCGAGAACGAGGGGCACCTTACGCTTCTCGACGTAGGCTGCGGCGACCAAGCGGAAAACGACGAGAACCCCGACGAGCCCGCGGGCTTACTAGTGAAGAGCCTCGGCGAGGCGGGGTTCAGCGTAGACGACGTCGATACCGTGGTCGTCTCCCACGGTCACTGGGACCACTTCGGAGGGGCGGTCACCGCCGGGAAAGCCACATTCCCAAACGCTGAGTACGTGATGAGCGCGAAGGAGGCGGAGTACATCAACGCCAAGGCGGAGGGGTGGGCTCGTGAATACCTCAGAGTCCTCGGCGACAAGCTCAGGCTCCTCCCAGACGTCGCCGAAGTCGCCCCCGGCGTGACCGTCAAGGTCGCCCCGGGCCACACTCCAGGGATAGCGGTAACGGAGCTATCCTCCAGAGGCGAGACGCTGCTCTACACCTCGGACATCATCCTGCACCCGATCCACGTCGAGCACACCGACTGGATACCGTCCTTCGAGACGGACAAGGTCGCCGCCGCGGCTGGCAGGAGGAGGCTCATCGAAGACGCGCATAGGAGGAGGCTGTTGCTCTTCGTCCCACACATCCCCGGCGTCCTCGGTACCGTGAAGCGAGCGGGTACGGGATACATGTGGGCTGATGACCACCGTAGTGCGTGAGTTGCGGGTCTACGCCACCCGAACGCTAGGTGAGCTAGAAGAAGGCGAGTGAACCGATCGAGACGACAAGAAAGACGAACAGGGAAAGTATGCACGTCGCTGATACGGCGTCGAGTCTCGACTTTTCATCGGTCGCGGCTAGGTTTCCCCATATCACGACTAGGAGAGGCACGAGCCCCGCCAACGCCATCCCCGCACCCGCGAAGAGCGTGAGGATAACCTCGGAGCCGAGGCACAGCAATAAGGCGAGGCGTAGGCAAAAACGCGACCCGTAGCGGGCGACGAGGTTCATCTTGCCCCCTACCCTGTCCGCCTCCAAGTCGGGAAGCTCAAGACTCAGACTCAGAACAAAGCCATACAGCATGAACGCCGCGGATATCAGGAGGAAATGTGCGTCTACTGCGCCCGTGACCGCTAAATAACCCGCCACCGGGACCCCGAAGCCCGTGCCCACGGCTATCGCAGCCTCCCCAAGCCCCCGATGAGACAGCCTCACTAGAGTCGAGTAGAGCCAGCCCAGAAAGTTGGCTCCAACGGCGAGAGGCACGAGCAACAATGGAGCCCCCAGAGACACCGCGAAGAATGATAGGATGATCGACGCGAGGGAGAGGACCTCGGCGGAGAACAAAGCCCCGCGTTTAAGCTCACCACGCGAAACAAGCAGGTTGCTCCCACCGAAGGTCTTCCGCGGGGCTAGCCGGTCAAGCTCGACGTCGTAGTAGTCGTTGCTGTAGTGTGTGGAGAGGTCGCCTAGGGCGGCGACGAGGTAGCACACCGCCGCGAGGGGGAGGCTGAGGATGCCCCCGGCGTCAAGCCCGAGCAGCACGCCCAGACAGTAGCCGAGGGCTCCGCCGAGCAGAATGGGCACCCTGACGACGCGGATCAAGTCGAATCGCCCCGAGACGCCCCCCTCCCGACGATCAGACCCACGAACAAGGTATTTTAAACACACCGATTGCCTCAAGCCCTGAAGGAAACCAAGTTGCAGACCCTGAAAGCCTACATAGACCTCACACGCATCCAGTTCTTCTTCGTCTGGCCCCTCCTCTTCCTGAGCGGGCTTTTCCTCAGCTTCCAAGTGTACGGCGGCTTCGACTGGCTGCTCGTCGCCAAGGCGGCGGCGATCGCACTGCTGGGCTTCGAGGCGGGGTTCGTCCTAAACGACATAGTCGACAGGGACCACGACGCGAAAGATGTCGAGCACGACAAGTTGACGAAGTATTGGCGGGTCTTCGGTGGGAGGCCGCTCCCGACGGGCCGCGTCTCCCTCAGGGGCGCCTACATACTCTTCGCAGTATTCGCGGTTGCGGCGACTGCCCTCATACTCACGTTACCCTCGCCGCACAGCTACTGGGTCCTCGCCATAATGGCCTACAGCTACATAGTCGAGGTCTTCTACCAGTTCAGAAAGAGGGGGCAGAGGCTCCCGCTCGCCCAGCTCATAGGGCGCACGGACTTCAGCCTGTTCCCAGTCGCGGGCTACCTCGTGAACGGGCAGCCCGACCTGATCCCACTGCTCTACTTCCTCTTCTTCTACCCATACGCGCAGGCGCACCTCGGCATGAACGACCTTATAGACGTCGCCAACGACGAGGCGCGTGGGATGGCGACCCCCGCGACGCTGTACGGGCTCAACGGGACGAAGATCTGGATTCTAAGCTTCACCGTGCTCCACTTCATCGGCGCGGTGTTCTTCACATCGGTTCTGCGCCCCGCCGCGGTCATCGGCGTCGGCGTGGGGCTGCTGCTCCTCTTAATCGCCAACATGGCGGTTCAGAAGAAGGCGACACCCGAGTCCGCCCTCAAGGTACTGCCCCTCTTCCACGCCGCGATGCTCGTCTACACCGCCTCGATAATACTCAGCCACTTCCTCTAGCCACAATCGGATGCGTGAATAACCCTTTATCGTGGGCACGTGTACATGCACCACGACCTTGGCGACCAGCGGATACAGGGAGGCAGTCGACTGGCTCTTTCAGGTGCGGCGATTTGGGCCGGATAGGACCCTCGACCCGATCCGGCGCCTGACGGGGATGCTGGGCGATCCGCAGAAGAGTTACAAGGTCATCCACATCACGGGCACAAACGGCAAGGGCAGCACATCCGCGATGATCGCCAGCATGCTCCGCGCCGCGGGGTACAGCGTCGGACTGTACACGAGCCCACACCTCGAACGCTTCACGGAGCGGATAGTCGTCGATGGTGAGGAGATTCCCGAGGGGGTCGTCGTAAGGCTCACGGCGCAAATCCGCCCCCTCGTGGAGAGCCTCAACGCAGAGCCGGAGAGGGTGCGCCCACTCTTCTTCGACATAGTCACCGCCATGGCATTCAAGCACTTCGAGAAGAAGGGAGTAGACTTCGCCGTGCTCGAGGTCGGCATGGGGGGCAGGCTCGACGCCACGAACATCGCCCAGCCGCTCGTCTCGGTCATCACCAACATAAGCCTAGAGCACACGCAGGTCCTCGGCGACACCGTCCTGAAGATAGCCTACGAGAAGGCGGGCATAATCAAGCCCGACACCGTCCTCGTAACTGCGACGCGGGACGACTCGGTATACGCCTTCTTCGAGGAGACGTGCCGGAGGCTGCACACGGAGATACACCGCGTAGGTGGAGACATCACATTCAAGAGGCTCAGCGAGGACCTCGACGGCCAGAGCTTCACGGTAGACGGGTTGAGGGGGAGCTACGAGCTGCGCACCCCCCTCCTCGGTGGCTACCAGTTATACAACGCCGCAACAGCCATCGGCGCGGTCGAGGCCCTAAGCCGCTATAATATCACCGTATCAGGGTCAGCAATCGTCGAGGGGCTCGCGGGCGTCGAGTGGCCCGGGAGGCTTGAGGTTATGCAGAGGAGCCCCCTCGTCGTCGTAGACTCCGCAAAGGACGCGGAGGCGACAAAGGCGCTCGCCGAGGCGACGGAGGAGCTACCCCACAGGAAGCTAATAGTCGTCGTCAGCATCAGCAACGACAAGAACATACCCGCCATGATCGCTAACCTCGCCCGCGTCGCCGATCGCTTCATCGCGACGAGCCACAACGTCATGGGGCGCGCCGCCGAGAGAGAGGCCCTCGGTAGGGAGATCGAGAAGCATGGGAAGCCGTGGGAGTCGGTCGAGAAGGTGGGGGACGCCGTCGAGCGAGCCATCGAGATGGCGGGAAAGAAGGACATGGTCCTAGTCACGGGTTCCGTCTTCGCGGTCGGCGAGGCGAGACGCCGATGGAAGGGTGCATCAGCCTAACCCGAGAGACTCAACAAGCGCCTCCGCCTCCTCCCGCACGCGTGCCCTCATGAGAGCACACGAGTCAGAGAGCACACCGCCCAACCCCACCTCCCCGAGGACATCGAATGCCTTCCCGCGTAGATCGGTGGGCTCGACGACGCAGTCGGGCACACCGGCGTACTCCATGAAGCCCCGTATCTTCTCGTCGTACCCGACGCCGACGATGGGGACCCCCTGGGCGGCGGCGAGTATCAGCGAGTGGAGTCTGAGCCCAACGACCAGCGAGGCTGAGCCGAGAAACGCCGCGGTGATACGCGGGTGAAGAGGTTTCGAGATCGTGGTTGCGGTCGTCTTCATCTGCACCTCGATGGTTCTGATCTCGCTCGCGTCGTCGTCGGCTTTTGCGCAGTGCATAGGTAGAAACACGGTCTTGTATCCCGCCGTCGTTAGCTCGTCGGCGAGGGCTGCGGTGTTCTCCCTGATCGAGGCAATCAGTGCGGCGGATACGGGGTCGTGGTAGTGCGCCCTGTTGAGTGGTGAGAGAGCCCTCGGGCAGATGACCACGTACTCCTCCCCCGACTCGAACCCAAGCGCCTTACACAACGCATCAATCTCACCTTTAGGCGCGGGTTCAACCCACAGCGCTGAGTCACCCGTCAGGGCAACCTGCCGCCCCGATATCTCGCCGAGGCGTGTCCGGCTAAACGCGTCCCTCGCGGATACCCGGAACGCACTCGAGAGTATCAACCGGGTCAGCAAGCGCCCATGCGGGGAGTCGATCCTCTTCGCGCCCACCCCGAAGCAGGCGAGCGGCACCCCACCCCTCGCGAGCCCCATGTGGATCAACCGGGACACATGGCCCCAGTCGTAGAACGGGGTGCCGCCCGTCACAACGACGGCGTCCGCGCCCCTAAACGTCGCCCCGTAGCCGTATGATAGATAGCCGAGCGGATTCTGCAGGAGGATGGACTCGACGCCGCAGGCGTCCCGCGTCTGTGCGGGGTCCGTCGAGAGCGCCACAATCTCCACATTTGGGGCGACCTCGGCGAAGAGGTCCCTCAGCCCGATGAGTATGGCGTCGTCGCCGACGTTCCCTGAGCCATACCAGCCGCCGAGGGCAATGACCCTCAACCCTCCCCGAGCACCCTCCAATAGGCGTCAATGTGCATCTGCACGACCCCGCCGACCTCGTGCGTCGCCTCGACGTATCGTCTGCCGTTTCTCCCCCTCACGCGCCACTCCTCCGAGGCTAGCAGCCACGCGACACCCGAGGAGTAGTCGTCCCCCTCCACTCTGTAGCCGAAGGTTGAGGTTATGCTGTCTGGGTCCTCGCCGCTGATGATGGGCGTCTCGTGGGCCAGTGCCTCTAGGAACGAGACGGGCAGCGCCTCGCGGACGCTCGTATTCACGAGGGCCCAACTCGCCTCGAGGACCCGCGACTTCTCCTCCTCGTCGATGAAGCCCGTCAGCCGCAGGTTGGGAATGCGTCCGTACAACCTGCGTAGCCCCGCGTCCCTCGCGGAGTTGTGCCCCTGCCCTATGGCGACGAAGCCGACGTCCGGGAACCGCCGCGCCAACTCCAGGAATAGCTCGACGCGCTTCTGCGGGTCCCAACGGGCGAGGAAGCAAACCATTGGTGTCGGCGACTTCCTCATGGTGCGCCTCGGTATGTAGACGGGGTTCGGCAGGAAGGCTGGATCCTCCTTGAGCCAGTAGAGCCTATTCGCCCGGGGGGCGAGGAAATGCGCCTGAGTGTAGAGGGCGTCGGCCCCCCTGCAGGCGTGGGCTAGCACCCGCCTCTCCAGCCAGAGGCGTGCCCCGAAGACCGGGTTCATAGCGTACGTAGACTCGACCAGACCGATCCGCCGCCACTCCTCGACGTCATAGGGGTCCTGAAACGTGATGACGTGTGCCTTCCTCGGGGCGGCGTGCTGAGCCGCTACCGTGTTGTAGCTCGCCTCCTGACTGTGGTAGACATCGGCGTCGACCATCTTGTAATAGGGGAGCGAGTCGAGGCGGGACCGTATCGCCCTGAGTATGTGCCCCTCACCGGCGTGCGATGGATAACCATAGACGGTGAAGCCGTCGAGCTCCTCCACCTCCCGCTGCCCCTTGCGTCGGGGGGTCACGACGCTGACATCCACGCCCCTCCCCGCCAGCTCCCTCGCAAGGGTCCTAGTGACGTACCCGAATCCGCCGTGCACGCCCCAGGCGAAAGCCTCGGGGGAGACGAAACAGACCCTCAAGCCGCCTCAGCGTACGTTTAAGGCGACAATTATAGATTTATATTTTACTGAAGGATAGACTGTACTTGGTTAAGCTTGCCCGCGGTCAGCCTCGTCGTCCCTGTCCATAACGAGGCGGCGAGGATGTGGTCCAATGCCGTTGCTCTAAGGAGGCACATGAAGAGGATCGGCGAGCCCTTCGAGATGATAATCGTCGAAAACGGCAGCGTCGACGACACACCCATCGTTGCGGAGGCGTTGAGCACCCGCTTCAGGGAAATAAAGTGCCTCACGCTCCCCGAGGCGAGCCTTGGCGACGCCCTCAAACTCGGGATAGGTGCCGCCTCCGGAGAGAAGGTGCTCTACTACCCCCTCGACCTCTCCATCGGCCTCGACTTCATACACAAAAGCATCAGGCTACTCGATGAGTACGACCTCGTCGTCGCCTCCAAGAGACTAGGTGAGGACCACCGACCGTTCCTAAGGCGCCTAACAAGCATCACTTACCACAGGCTCGTGAGGCTCCTATATGGGACGCAGTTGTCGGACACGACCTGCGCCAAGGCTTACAGGAAGTCGGCGGTATCGAGCCTCCTCGGGGGGCTCACGGGGGCGAGCAGGGTCTTCGAGACCGAGCTCCTCGTCGAGGCGGAGAGAAGGGGCATGAGGATAATAGAGGTCCCCGTGAGCGTCGTCGAGAGGCGCAGGAGCAGGGAGACCCTGCTCAAGAAGGTCGAGACGAAGTTCGAGGACCTGCTCTCGGCGAGGCTCGACAGGTTCTCCCTCCTGAGCGGCGCCCCGTTGATGATATTTGGCTCGGCGTGGCTCGTGGTTCTCGGCTTCGAGAAGCTCGGCTCTCCCCTCTCCGGCTTCATGAATCCCTACAGTTTCATCGCCGCGGTACTCCTAGTCCTAGGAGGATTCCAGATAACGACATTCGGGCTGTTATCTCGGCTAATGTTGCAGGTCAGGAAGGAGGTGGCAGTCTCCGCCTCGCGTCTAGATGAGGCCGATAATCTGCCAGTAGGGTACTCCAAGGAGGAGTACGACGGCGACAGAGACTAGGCTCAGGACGACTCCGTAGGATATTATCTGCTTCTCGGTGAACCAGCCCTCCGTGTGGAAGATTATGTTGGGTATCGTGTTCACGGGGAGGATGACCGCGACGGGGGCGAGAAAGGCGACTGGCAGGGCCGTGAGGACTGGGTCCACGCCGGAGATTTGGGTCAGCCCGATGATGACGGGGACCATGACCGTCGCGTAGACGGTTGTGCTCGTGAAGATCAGGTGGAGCATCACGGCGACGAGTACCGCGCAGCCGACGAACATGGCGGGGGGCAGCTGACTCAACCCGAGGACGTTGAAGAGCCCCTCGGCGACGGGGTCCAGCGCCTTATAGCGACCAACAGCCTTAGCGAGGAACATACTCGCCGCGAAGAGCACAATGCTCCCCCACGGCACACTCCCGCCGAACTTACCCACCTCCATCACACGCGTCTGTGGGAGGAAGAGGACTAGACTGAGGAGGAGGCTCACCACGCCGGCGTTGAAGGGCAGATACCGCTCCGTGATCCAGAGGACAAGGGAGACACCGAATATCACTGCAACTATCTTCTCTCGCCCCGTTAAGGGACCGAGATCACCCCCCACGGTGCACACCTTGTCGTACGTTTCCTTCGATGCCTCGACCTCGGGCTTGAGCATCCAGACCACGAGCAGATAGCTCGCGGCGAGGAGGAGCAGAGTCAGAGGGAAGGCCATGGTGAACCAACCGCCCCAGTCGAGGGTGAGACCGAGGGACGTGGAGAGGTAGTCGGCGGAGATGGGGTTGGGTATCGTCGCGGTGAGGAAGGCGGTGCTGCAGATGTTGTTACCCGCCATCGCCATTAACATCACGGCGGCGCCGAATCGGCTCCTTCCTTTCTCTACTCCAAAAGCCTCGATCAACCCGACGCAGATCGGGAGTATGATGAACGCCTTAGCGGTCGTGCTCGGACTCAGGGGCGATATTGCCATGCTCGCAACCGCCACGGCGAGTATGATGTTCCTAGGCTTGCACCCCATCGAGGTCGCTATACCGAGCGCGATCCTCTTCCCGAGGCCACTCACATCCATACCCTTCGCAAGCACGAAGCCACTCAGGATTATCCAGAGCCCGCTCCCCCCATAGGTGCTGAAGAGGCCCGTTATGAACTCCTGTATATCGAGGCTCGCCTCGAAGACGGCTATCAGGGCGATGATTACTATGCTGGTCTCTAGGTGCCTCTTCGGGTAGAGGCTCCAGACGACGAGGGCAAGGAAGACGACGCCGAGTATGCGTGCCTCGATGCCGCCCAGGGCAAGGTAGCCGAAGACGAGGATGGTGAGGCCGGTAAATGCATACTTGGTAGCGTCGCCCCTATCCATGGGTCTACACGGCGCGGCATTCCGCTATAATGGTTAGGGTTTTCGACGCGCTAGGCCGATGTGTACAGGGGTGCCCTTCGAAGCGTTCATACGGGGACTCTTCCCTTTCAGATCAGTGGTTTGATTGGCGAACATTTGGATAGCCCGCGACTACGCCGCATGCAGCGGCTGTAAGCGGTGTGAGATAGCGTGTAGCATGAAGCACGAGGGCTGGATCTGGCCCGAGGCTTCTCGGATCAGGGTCTTCATGCCCTTCCCGGGGCTTGAGGTGCCCCACCTATGCGCGCAGTGCAGCGACTACCCATGCATCGGTAGTTGTCCGACGAAGGCGCTCTCAGTCGACCCCGCCACGAAGGCTGTGCTCGTCGACAGGGAAAAGTGCATAAGCTGCGGCGCATGTGTGCGCGCCTGCCCGGGAAACGTCCCGATCATGCACCCCGGAGACAACAAGGCGACGATCTGCAACCTCTGCAACGGCGACCCCGAGTGCGTGAAGGTCTGCAAGGAGGCGGGCTACAACGCCCTGATGCTCGTCGACGAGGGACCCAGCGTCAACAGGAAGCTCTTCAGTCGCCACCCGGTGGAGGTCGCGAAGGAGCTCGCCGTATATTTCTTCGGCGAGAAGGGTGAGGAGGTAATCTAGATGCCGGGCGGATACGCTGGCAAGTTCCTCGACGTCGACCTCACGAAGGAGAGGGTGAAGGAGGTCAGCTTCGACGACAAGACGCTCTGGCAGTACTTCGGAGGGCGCGGCCTCGCGGCGAAGATACTCTGGGACCGCGTCGGCAAGAAGTGGGAGAACCTCGACCCCTACGCACCCGAGAGCCCGTTGATAGTGCTCACAGGCCCCATGACGGGCATCTACCCCGGAGGCAGGATATGCGTCTCCGGCAAGAGCCCCGTAAGCATGGGCACGGTAGGCTCCACAGCCTCCACGGAGTTCGCACACGAGCTTCGATGCGCTGGCTACGACGGCGTCATATTCACGGGGAAGGCGGAGAAGCCAGTCTATTTCCTCGTGACAAACGACGGCGGCGAGATCATGCCCGCCGAACACCTCTGGGGCAAGGTCGGCGAGGAGACCATCAAGATGCTGAACAGGGAGGTCGGTGAAGAGATGAAGAAGCGCAAGCCGAACGTCGGCATCTGGCGCGAGCCCGGCATGGTCTACATTGGCCCCGCGGGGGAGAACATGGTGCGCAACAGCGGCGTGATGAGCAAGATATGCCACGCCGCGGGCTACGGAGGCTACGGCGCCCTCATGGGCAGCAAGAAGCTCAAGGCTGTCGTCGCCAAGGGCAGGGGAAAGATGCCCGCACCCGACGCCCCCGAGGCAGCGAAGCTCCTCTGGAAGAAGGCACACCAGATACTCATCGCCAACAGCGAGATGCGCCGCTACGGCACCGGATACCTAGGATACACGGTCGGCGCGGACCTGAGCAGCGAGCCCATAAAGAACTGGCAGACAGAGTGGCACGACGAGAAGAGCTACGCCGGGCCTCGCTTCGAGCAGTACTGGGTCAAGAAGAAATGGGCGGACTTCAACTGCACGACCAACTGCATGAAGGTCAGTTGCATAAAGAACGGCAGGTGGAAGGGGGACATCACCGACCTCCCCGACTACGAGCTGCAGGCATACTGTGGCACCAACCTAGGCCTCTTCGAGCCGGTGGACAACATACACATGAGCGCACTCATAGACAACCTCGGACACAGCGGCATCAACGGCCCAAACACAATGGGCTTCGCCGCCGAACTCTACCAGCGTAAGATACTGACGAAGAAGGACATAGGCTTCGAGCTCAACTGGGGCGACGTCGAGGCTTTCACGAAGCTGGCGTGGATGATCGCCAAACGCGAGGGCATTGGAGACGTGCTCGCCGAGGGCAGCTACCGCGCAGCTATAAAGATCGCCGAGATGAAGGGGAAGAAGCCCGAGGAGCTGCTCAAGTACGTCGTGCACGTCAAGGGCATCGAGATAGGCGCACACGGCACACGCAGCGACATGGACTACGTCCACGACGCCAGCTACGCTGGAAACGTGCAGGGCGGAGACCACACCTCAACCATAGGAGACGGCTACAGCGACATGAGCGACGCCATCTTCGCCGACTCCGGCGTCTTCTGCGACTTCTGCAGGACCAACAGGGAGCTAGAGTTCGACTTCGCCAAGGCGGTCACCGGCTTCCCAATAACGGTCGAGTCGTGGAGGAAGGAGACCGGTCCGAGGATAGTCACCCTGCAGAGGGCTCTGCTGATGCTGGGCGGCCCCGACCTCAAGTGGGAGCCCGTTAAGGACGACGACAACCCGCCACGCTTCTACGAGCCCCTGCCCGAGGGACCCTACAAGGGCAAGACGACGGATAAGAAGCGCGTCGACCAGAAGCTGATGGCCTACTTCGAGACACTCGGCTGGGACGAGCGCGGCATCCCCACGAAGGAGACGCTGAAGAGGCTCGACATCGCCGACCTCGAGCCGTACATGAAGAAGATGAGGGCGTAACCCCTCCCTTCTTATATTTTTCACACATTCCTTTTCCTCGATGGATGTTCTCAGCAGGTTCAGGGGCGGCCTACTCGGCCTCGCGGTCGGAGACGCGCTGGGTGCCCCCGTCGAGTTCGAGCCCCCGGGTAGCTTCCCGCCCATTATGGGGTACAGGGGCGGCGGGCCATTCAACCTCGGGGCGGGGGACTGGACCGACGACACCTCCCTCGCC
>DUKA01000181.1 GCA_013329615.1 Candidatus Bathyarchaeota archaeon | reverse complement strand
CTTCTATATGGGCCATACGACATGTTCGTGACAGTAAAGACCGAAACACTCAACGAAATGAGGGCTGCAGTGTTAAAGATCCGCGAGGCTGAAGGGATAAAATCCACTATAACATGCAACGTCATCAAGCAGGTATAAACTAATCAAATACTTTTATCACAAAACGAAGTTCGGGTGTCTTTCTGGATCAAGACCTGTTAGAAGTAGTTTTTTACGCACGCTTTGAGAGTGGTTATGAATCATACCCGGCAGAAAACTACGTCGATTATATGACCAATGTCATGCCTGTTCCTGAGCGACACCAATTCTTCCTCCCCCGTCGCGGAATAGTTCTCTTCTGTGAAGTAAAACAAGACTCCGAAGGTGAAAGAGCCCGGGAGTGGAGTAGCAGAAGTTATCAGTTTGAACCATCTCACGTGCAAAAAATTGAGGTTGATCGAGAAAAAATAGAAGAAACCATCGCTTCGTTGAGTAGTATTCCCCGAAAATGCGCTGTCTGCGAAAAAAACTTCGGGCAATTTCTCAAATTATTTAATGGAAGCCTATAACTGGAAAAGATGCGAAATCGCGGGAAAAGAACCTAGTCCTATCCAACGATCAGGAGAGTCGTCGTTGATATGACTGAGGGGTAGCCTCTGAGCTCCATTACAAGCTTGGTCATTTCGAGGGACTTGGAGACCTCGGCGATGAGGTATACGTCGAATTCTCCAAAAGTCATCCCAGCCTCTTTCACCTCCGACCTCTGCTTGACTCTGTTTAGAACTTCTTCTATGCAGTCTTCTCCGAGGCACTCAACTTTTAGCAGAATCAGAGCTTTTTCCATTGATGATCAATACTAATAAAGAGACTATATATTTAACGTTATCAGCCCTCGGAATGACCCTTAAAGGGGTTGATTTGACGCATTTCAGGCCGCTTTCTTCGTCATGATGTGCTCGTGTATCGCCTTCGCCGCCTTCTTCCCCGCCCCCATGGCGCTGATGACCGTAGCTGCTCCACTGACGACGTCTCCTCCCGCGTAGACGCCCAAGATGGATGTCTGCATCGTCTCTTCGTTCACGACGATTGTTCCGTGTCTTGTCGCCTCTAAACCTTCGGTCGTTTGTTGGATTATCGGGTTAGGTGACTGTCCGATTGCAACGACCGCTGTGTCTATTTCGATCGTGAAGTTGCTCCCGACGATGGGCTCGGGGCGGCGCCTACCCGACTTGTCAGGCTCACTCAGCTGCTGTTTGACACACTCTATCTTCTCCAGGAAGCCCCGATCGTTTCCTATGAATCGGACAGGGTTTGTGAGAAGCATGAATTCGATGCCCTCCTCCTCGGCGTTCTCCGCTTCTTCAGCCCTAGCCGGCATCTCGTCTCTGCTCCTTCGGTATATTATGTAGACCCTCTCTGCCCCGAGGCGGAGGGCGCATCTTGCGGAGTCCATGGCGACGTTGCCGGCGCCGACGACCCCGACCTTCTTGCTTACACGGATGGGTGTGTCATATTCTGGGAACTTGTACGCCTTCATCAGGTTAGTGCGGATGAGGAACTCGTTGGCAGAATAGATTCCCTTCAGGTTTTCACCGGGGATTTTGAGGAAATTCGGTAGCCCGGCGCCTGAGCCGATGAAGACCGCGTCGTATCCGTTCTGTTTCAACTCTTGTATGGTGGATAGGAGGCCGACCGTTGAGTCGAGGCGGAGTTCAACTCCCAGGCTTTTTACGTACTCTACCTCTGTCTGCACGATCTCCTTCGGGAGTCTGAACTGGGGGATGCCGTACATGAGCACGCCGCCCGCCGTGTGGAGGGACTCGAAGATCGTCACCCTGTGTCCAAGCTTGGCGAGGTCAGCCGCCACGGTGAGCCCAGCGGGGCCCGAGCCAACGATCGCGACCCTTCCCCCCGTCTGCTCGATCTTCTGTGCTTTGGTTTTTACGTTTAATCTCTCCCAGTCTGAGGTGAACCTTTCGAGGCGCCCGATCCCGACGGGGTCGCCTCTTACGCCGAGGACGCAGAATTTTTGGCACTGCTCCTCCTGCGGACACACCCTCCCACAGACCGCGGGGAGAGCATTCTTCTCCTTGATCTTGCTCGCGGCTTCCCCGAATCTGTGTTCTTTGACGAGTTGAATGAATTCGGGGATAGGGACCTCGACGGGGCACCCCTTTTTACACTGCGGCTTTGGGCAGTTGAGGCATCTTGACGCCTCCTCGAGAGCCAGTTCCTCGTCGAACCCTAGTGCGACTTCGTCGAAGTTGTGTATCCTCTTCTCGATGCTCTGCTTTGGCATCTCCGTCTGCGGTTTCTTGTGCGCTATCGTCATCACACTCCGTCAAACAAGAGCATGGCAATCTTCTCGTTCGGGTTGTAGAACCTCATCCTGCTGATCAACTCGTCGTAGTTTACCTTGTGTCCGTCGAATTCTGGGCCGTGCACGCATGCGAATCTCGTCTCGTCGCCGACGGTGACTCGACAAGCCCCGCACATACCGGTGCCGTCGACCATTATGGGGAAAAGATTGACCGTCGTGGGGATCCCATACGGGCGCGTCATCTCGGATACGATCATCTGCATGCTCGTGGGGCCGATTGTGATCGCTTGGTCGAACTTCTTTTCGAGGATGTCTTTGAGGAAATAGATCCCTTCCTTGCCCTCGGAGCCATCGTCTGTCGCAACATAGAGCTCATCGCTGAATTTCCTGATCTCTTCGATTAGGATGAGGTGCTCCTTGTTCCTCGCCCCAATTATCGCTGTTATCTTGTTGCCCGCCTTCTTCAGCGCCTTCATCTGATATAGTAAAGCGCCAGCCATCACGCCTCCCCCGACGCAGAGGATCTCACCGAATTTTTCGATCTTGGTGGCGTTCCCCAGAGGGCCCGAGAAGTTCAATATTGCATCGTCAACCTCCAGTTTCCCAAGTTGGGTGGAGGACTTTCCAACCTCTGCGAAGATGATCGTGACCGTACCCTTTTCGGGGTCGGCGTCAGCGATTGTTATTGGGAATCTCTCGCCTTTTTCGTGGATGCGCAGTATGACGAACTGCCCGGGTTTGGACTTAGCGGCGACCGCGGGTGCGGTGATCTCAAATAGCTTTGTATTTGGCGCCAGTTGCTCCTTCCGCACTATACCGTACATGAAGGGATCACAGTATTTAGGGTCTATACTATAAAAACATGTATATGCTATAATTACTCGAGAGCATCTAACTGACAACGATTAATGAACGGAAAAAGTTGCATGAAGAATCATGATAGGATATAAAATGTGAAAAAAGGAAAAAAGAAGTTTTAGGCGTAGACGCCCTGGGCGATCATCGCGTCGGCTACCTTGAGGAAGCCTGCGATGTTGGCGCCCATGACGTAGTCGCCGGGCTTTCCGAAGAGCTTTGCAGTGTCGTATGCGTTCTTGTGGATGTTGATCATGATGCCGTGTAGCTTCTGATCAACTTCCTCGAAGCTCCAGAAGTAGCGCTGGCTGTTCTGGACCATCTCGAGGCCACTCGTGGCTACGCCGCCTGCGTTGCTCGCCTTGCCGGGTGCATAGAGCACGCCACCATCTTGGAGGACCTTGATGGCCTCTAGTGTGCATGGCATGTTCGCGCCCTCGGTGACTGCCTTGCAGCCGTTGTCGATGAGCTTTTTCGCGTCCTTGTCGTTCAGCTCGTTCTGAGTAGCGCAGGGGTATGCGAGGTCGCCCTTGACTCCCCATGGGGTCTTTTTCGCCTCGTATGTGACGCCCTTGAACTTCTCAGCGTACTCGCTGATGCGGCCCCTCTTGACGTTCTTGAGCTCGAGGATGAACGCGAGCTTCTTCTCGTCGATGCCTGCGGGGTCGTAGATGTAGCCGTCGGAGTCGCTCATGGTCACTGGCTTAGCGCCGAGCTGGATGAGCTTCTGGACCGCGTACTGTGCGACGTTGCCGGAGCCGGAGACGACCGCGACCTTGCCCTTTAGGGACTCCTTCTTGGTCTTCATCATCTCCTCGCTGAAGTAGACCGCACCGTAGCCGGTTGCCTCAGTCCTCGCGAGGCTTCCGCCGAAGGTCAGGCCCTTGCCCGTGAGTACGCAAGTGCCGTGCATGTTAGTGATCTTGCGGTAAGCACCGTACAAGTAGCCGATCTCTCGCCCACCGACACCGATGTCACCGGCGGGTACATCGACGAACTGGCCGACGTGCCTGTAGATTTCGCTCATGAAGCTTGTGCAGAAAGCCTCGACCTCCGCATCTGTCTTGCCCTTGGGGTCGAAGTCAGATCCTCCCTTGGAGCCGCCCATTGGTAGGGTGGTAAGGCTGTTCTTGAAGGTCTGCTCGAATCCGAGGAACTTCATGACACCTAGGTTGACCGTGGGGTGGAACCTGAAGCCGCCCTTGTATGGACCGATGGCGGAGTTGTACTGCACACGGTAGCCGCGGTTGATCTGGATCTTGCCGTTCTTGTCCTTCCAAGGGACACGGAACTGGATGATCCTCTCTGGCTCGACGATGCGCTCAAGGATGGCGTTCTCCTGATACTTGGGGAACTTCTTGATCGCGGGCTCGATAGTGGCCAGAACCTCGTAGGCTGCCTGGTGGAACTCCTTCTGGAGGGGGTCCTTCTCAACAAGGCTCTTGTAGATACTCTCAATATACTTGTCCAATTTTCGCGCCTCTCATAAACTCACGGTATCCCGTATATATTGCTATCCATCAAGCCAGAAATACATACTTAATAATTATTTTCCCGGTAATAATTACCAACGAGTGTCCACATATTAAGAATAATCTAGTTATTTCTTCGAATATGTCGATTATACTGTTCATGTTATCCTATGAAAGAAATCATTTGACTTGTATTATTCGTAAAATTTGGGCAAAAACTATAACCCCTATTTTAATCATCTTTTATTCGTTCGACGATAGCTTTAAATCCATTCTCTAGAATGGCTAGGAGATGGTATGTACAGGTAAGGCAGGTGTATTTACCCGCCTTTACTTTCCATCTGCGCGAATGGAATACGTGTTAGACACTACCTGTTCAAAGATACCATTTTCAGACTCAATCTGGACCGTGGGTTGATCTAATGGACAGCGAGATACTTGTTGCGTTATTGGTCGGTCTCCCCGCCATCGCGGGGGCTTTGTGTTATTTCCTCAAGAACAAGACCGCCATCAAGGTGATAGTTGGATTAAGCTCTATCGGCTTGATCGGTTCGACGATTCTGCTGTATCTGAATGACGGCTTCATACTCAAGACGAGCACACTAATCGATGACTTAGTCCTCATATTGGACTTCGCATTGCTGCTATACTTCCTCTACATTGGATGGCAGAAGGCAAACCTCCCAATCATCGGTTTGACTCTGACATACATTGTCCCCCTCGCCTACTTCGAATACTGGCACTACAACGAGGAGATCACTCCGACGATGTTCGCGGACCAGCTCTCCATTACGATGTCCCTCATAGTGGGCGTGATCGGCTCCATCGTTTGCGTCTACGCACTAAGCTACATGGACGATCACTCCAAACACATGGAGTCGCTGACCGGACGCGACAGGTTCGTCCAGAAAGCGAACCAGCCAAAGTTCTTCCTCTTCATGCTTCTCCTCCTCGGCGCGATGAATGGTCTCGTCTACAGCAATGACTTGACCTGGCTCGCGTTCTTCTGGGAGATCACGACGCTCTGCTGCTACGAGCTCATCAGGTACGATGGTACCGAGGTCGCCGAGGCGAACGCCCAGCGCGCCCTCTGGATGGGCATAGTCGGCGGCGCCGCGTTCATGGGTGCCCTCTGGCTGAGCTACCAATATCTTGGGACTCCAACGCTTCAGGCTCTGCTTGCGTCACCTACCACGACCCCCGTCCTGTTGATTTTCGCGCTACTCGCCGTGGCTGCGTTCAGCAAGTCTGCCCAGCTTCCCTTCCAGAACTGGCTCCTCGGCGCCATGGTTGCGCCAACGCCGGTTTCGGCTCTGCTGCACTCCAGCACGATGGTCAACGCTGGTGTGTACCTCATCCTCAGGATCGCCCCCAAACTAGTCGGGACAAATCTGAGCTATGGTATAGCAGGTGTAGGGATATTCACGTTCATGTTCACGTCCGTCATGGCCCTTAACCAGAGGGTCTCAAAGTCCATACTCGCGTACTCGACGATTGGCAACCTAGGTTTGATGATCTTCTGCGCGAGCATGGCGACGCCGCTTTCATACTCTGCGGCAATAATCCTGCTCATCTTCCACTCTATGTCGAAGGGTCTGCTGTTCATGACTGCTGGCATAATCGAGAACAAGCTCCACAGCAGGAACATCGCAGACTGGCAGGGCTTGCTCGCGAGGCTTCCATTCACGACGTCCGTCATGATCATAGGCATCGTGAGCATGTTCCTCCCGATATTCGGTGTACTGCTCGGCAAGTGGGCCGCCGTAGGCGTCGTCGCGAACGCGCCGCTGCTCCCCGCCCTCGTCA
>DUKA01000003.1 GCA_013329615.1 Candidatus Bathyarchaeota archaeon | reverse complement strand
GGCTACGCCGAGCCCGCGTGGAGGGAGTACAAGTCAGCGGCGGCGTACTGCAAGCTACTTGAAGAAAACGGCTTCAAGGTGACGCGCGGCACGGGCGTCATGCCCACCGCGTTCCTCGCAACCTACGGCGAAGGAAGACCTGTCCTCGCCACCTACGCGGAGTACGACGCCGTGCCCGGCACATCTCAAAAACCTGTGCCCCGACGGGAGCCAAGGGACGGGCTGAACAAGTGGGCTGCTGGGCACACCGATCCCCACTCGGCTCTGGGCACGACGGCGCTCACCGGCATACTCGCCGCGAAGGAGGCCATGGACAAGCACGGGCTCAAGGGGACATTGAAAATATTCGGGGAGCCCGCCGAGAAGGTCTGCGGCTCGAAGCCCGTCCACGCGGCGTGGGGCTACTTCGACGACCACGACGCCTCCATCTGCTACCACCCCTCCTTCGTAAACACCGCCCTCATGGAGACGCAGATGGGAGCCTACTGGAGCGTCGTATTCACATTCGAGTGCCTTGAGCCGGAGAAGTGGTTCAGACCCGTGGGGCCTATGAAGGTTGGCGGCCACGCGGGTGGCAGGTGCCCCGCGGCTCTCGACGCCATCTGCCTCATGTACACGACCACAAAGTACACGAAGGAGGCGATGCTGCCTCACGGCGGCTACTGGACGCTGAATGAGTTCGTCATGGTGGCGGGGCAGTGTACATCGGACAACCTTCCGCCGCGTATCGGGCAGATACAGTACGCGTGGAGGACGCCCACGCTCGAGATGGCGCAGCAGATATACGACGTGCTCGAGAACAACGCAAAGCACGTCGCCGAGATAGCATTCTGTAAGCTGACCACGCGCTGGGTGACGAAGACCAGAGTCGGGCTACCAAACAACGCTATGACAGACATCACCTACGCCAACCACGAGATAGTGGGTCCCCCCAAGTATGGCGACAAGGCGAAGAGGTTCGGCAGGGCGATCCAGAAGGAGCTAGACCTCGAACCCATGAAGGACCCATTCACCGAGGCGTGCCAGAGGCTAATCAAGCCACGCGACTACGAGTCGGAGCAGAGGAGGACACTCGAGCCGTGGCAGATGCACTTCGGCGCCGACGACTATGTTGACTACACGTGGCACTCGCCCTCGGTGAGGATGTTCACTGCGAAGGCGGTGCTTAGGTCGCCTAGGCCCGGCTACTCGTATCCGCACTGGGCGAGCAACGCCATGGCTGGGTACCCCGAGACTATCGACCCCATGATCTTTACAGGGGGCAAGGTCATAGGCGCCACATTCGTCGACCTCTTCACAAAGCCGGAGGAGCTGGGAAAGTGTAAGGCGGAGTTCGAGAAGAGGACGGGCGGGGGTATAGGGGGCGCGCGGTGGGTTCCGCCGCTGCTGCCCCGGGACTTCAGGGCGCCCGTCGACATGAGGTGGCCCGAATACGTTACGACGGAGCGCGGCGAGGAGTGGTGGATACCCACCCCGGCAAGCTAACCCTTTTTATTTCCCCACCCCACGGGGTCACTCGATCAAGTTGCCCGAGAAGATGGTGCCACTAAGCGACGCGGAACAGCAGGTAAGGGTAGTCACACAGCGACTAGCTCTTCTACACCTAGCCTACGCTAAGACGCTCGTCGAGGAATACGGCTGGGAGAAGGGAAAGCAGCTCGTGCTCGACTCGATAAAGAGGTACGGCGTCTATGTCGCCGACAGGACGAAGAAGGGGCACCAAGGGTTGCCGAAGTATGGCTTCTGGGAGAGCCGCGAGGGGAAGCCCGACCTCTGCGAACTGGGGAAGATTATGCTGGAGATGGGTGAACCCGAGCTGGGCGCCCTCTACTGCCTCATAGACCCCGCGAAGACCATGGCCGCCGACCCCGCCAAGAAGATGATACACACGAAGTGCATGATACTGGGCGACGAGGGATGCGGATTCGACACCATCCCCACAACGGCTGCTGAGAGGCGCGACTTCGAGAAGAACGAAGACTGGGCGCACGTCGACCCGATAATAGATGATTATGTGAAGGAAAGGCGGGGCTAGAAGGTCCGGTAGTTAGTAACGGCGGCGATGCCGCCGAAACTGCGTGTCAACATGTCACCCTCCTCCGTGTTGCCGGAGATGAGCTCGGCACGTACATTTGCCACCGCAGCCATCTCGATGAGTGTCTCGATCAGGTCCTTCTTCTCCAAGACTTCGACATCCCCGCTGCACTTGAGACACTTGAACGATGAGAGGTTTGCCTCGAAGTCGGCGACCTTGTCGTTATCTACGACCCTGTTCTCGACGTGGCCGCATGCCTTGCATTTGAGCTTGTAGACGGTACGGCGCACATCCTCGCTTATGAGGAGAAGCTGGACATTCTGGCCCTTGATGGCTTGGAATATCTCCTTCTCGCCGTAGGTGGCGAGGCCGTCGTCGACGCCGAGGTGCTTGAGGAACTCCTGCACATTCTTGCGCTCCTCGTAGTAGCGGGCGTCCTTCATGATGTCTCGGCTGCGGTTCACTAGCTCCTTTATGCCCTCGGGGCCGGTGTAGCCGGTGTCGATCGTGGCGAGGACCTTGTCCTTGAGCTCGTAGTGAAGGTAGTTGCCGTTTAGGAAGTCCTCCTTCGTTGGGCCGGGGCCTCCGACTATCATGCCCTTGAGGCCGGGGACGTTGCGGAAGTGCTCGGTGAAGTATCCGCCGAGGCGAATGTACCACTCGTTCAAGTGCATGTCCCTGAGACGCTCGTAGCGGCGGCTCGACTGGCCACCCGCGCGTGTCTTGCCCTGCACGCCGCTGCTGTACTGCTTGATTATCTCGGTCCTGTTGCCTTTTAGGAAGCCGAAGGCGGCCTCCTTGGAGTCTATGACGACTAGGCCATAGACATCCTTGGCGCTGATCATGTTGAAGAGGGGTTCGAGTAGGAACTGGTGTTCGCAGCGGTAGTAGTAGATGGTGATGGGCTCGGGGGGGACGATGACGAAGGTCTGCATGTCGCCGACACCGAGCTGGTTGCTGGCGATGCTGCCGGCGAAGATGGCGAGGCCCGTCGGGGGGATGGTTTTGAAGAGCTTTAGGCGTTCCATGACCTTGCTTAGGGCGTCCTGAACGTTCTTGCGGGTTGTCTTGCTCTTTATGTTGACTGCTGTGCCCCACTCGTTTCTGAGATCGTTCATGACCTCCGAGACCGCCTTGCCCGGGGGCACATAGACGCTGACGAGTTCGGTGCCGCGCCCCTGTAGGTTCTCCAGCTGCTCCAGCATCCTCTGCGCGCGTAGTCTGTCCAGGGGTGCGTTCCCACTCATCGTTCCTCGACCTCGACGCCTCATTTATCGACCATGCAATATATAGGTTACCTTGTCGGCGGATTCTGGAACCCCCATGATTGGAGAAGGCGGAGGATAATGATTCTCAGCGTTTCTTGCAGTTGTTTATTCAAAGGCGAGTACGTACCGTCTTTTCACGGCTATGCTCAGAGAGACTCACTCTCGGTATACTTGTTTGGGGAGTAGGTACTCCCCTTTCTTCGGAGCGTTTCCCATGCAAGCGATACATCGGTCATAGAATCGTTTCAGAAGCACGTACTATCGATATAAGAAAGGGATTGTATGTATTTTTCAAATGAAATTCAGGTTCTACCGGACTGTCGTCCCCTGGTGGTTGCCGGCGACGGCACGGATGATCTCCTCTGGATCAGATCCGTCGACGAAGACGACGGGTATACCCAGCCTACCCGCGAGCCTCACCGCCTTAAGGTCGAAGAGGCCATACTCTCCGGGAACCTGACGCGTTGTCGTCTTGATGATCCTTTCTAGTTCCCCGTAGGTCAGGGTGTCTAGCTTCTTGGCGTCCGGGTTGGTCTTCGGGTTACTGTCGTAGACTCCGGGAACGTCGGTCGCGTTGATTATCAGGTCTGCGTCGATTGCCTCGGCGAATATTGTGGCACGGTAGTCTGTGCTGCTCCCCGGCTTGTGGCCTCCGCCGACGATTATCCGTTCGCCTATGTGGCGCTTGACCTCGTCGGCTCTCCTGTGCACGCGTGGGTCGGCGGCGTCCCCGAGGGCGGCGATGAGGAGCAGAGCGTTAACGTGCGTGGTGAGTATGCCGAGGCTATCCTGCAGCTCACGGGGGGCGTCGAGCTCCTTTGCTATGGAGATGTATTGGCGCGCCGGGCGCCCACCGCCGCATGTGACGACGACGGTGTGACCCGCCGTGTGCAGCCGCTTCAGAACTTCCGCGTAGCGGCGGTAGGAGGTGGCGTCCATGCTCCGCGTGAGCAGGCTTCCCCCGAGGCTTATGCTGACCTTCAACTGGGTTCACTCACCGATGAGCCTTGGGGGATAAAATGGTTGCTGGGTTTAGGTGGGGACCTTCCCGCTCCCGGGGAGCTCGGGGAAGGTGTCCTTCATCCTCGACTCGGCGACCGAGGCTGCCTCCTCCATTATCTTGGCTGAGTCCTCGTTTGCGGTACCGAAGTTGAGGGACATGCCCGACGTGGCGCCGGCGTCCATCACTATGCCGCTGAGGATGTTGCTGATGTCGCCCATCTCCTTCGCGATCTGCGGGTTGACGGCGGCCATCCCGTGCATGACGTCGCGCATGACGTTGATGGCGGGCAGCAGCGTGTAGGCGAGGTCACCCAACTCGCTGACGGCCTCGATGCGCATGACTATCTGGTCGAGTGCGAGCTTGGCGTTGAGGACGATCTTCTGCATCCTGCGTAGCTCCGCGAGTTCCTTTGCGTAGATGTTGGCGTGTGGCGTGTCGTGCTTCTGATATGCGTCGACGACCTTGGCGAAAAGCGTCTTGTCTCTCTCCGCGAACCTCTTCGACTCCTGTTCGAGCTTCTGTACCTGCGTCTGGATGCGCTTGGCGGCATACTCCATCCGGGGCTTCAGCGCGCCGGGTGGGTTGATGGTCTCTCTGATGGCCTTGCCGAGGGGTCTGGACTCGCTCCCAGCCCACTTCCTGTCAAATGACATCTATACTTACCTCTAGGCTCTACTCCCCCGTGGGTTGGATAGGTGTTTCAATTACCATTTTATCAAACGAGTTACCTTTCACGGTGTGTTGGAGCTGGTTTTAACACATATATACAATACATGAAAATGAGTCCGGATGAATGTGTGTATATTGCAGTCAATAACTTCAGATTCATCTCACCGTTTTGACTCTTTCTGGTCAATGGATCATGTAAGGTGTTCAATATGTTGAAGGTTTTTTCTCCCCGTCCACGCCATCGGGGGATGGTCCACGTCAATCGACTAGGGTGAGTTCCTTGTGGTACTTGTTGAAGGGTTCGCCGCCCTTCTTAGTCACGAGGACAACGTCTTCTACGCGTGCGCTCCAACTCTTGGGTAGGAGTATGCTGGGTTCGACGGTGAATGTCATGCCAGCGCGCAGGATCGTATTGTCGGGGATATAGAGGAAGGGTGGCTCGTGGACCGTCACGCCTATGCCGTGGCCTAGTCTATGCATGAAGTAGTCGCCGTAGCCCGCCCTCTCTATGATGTCCCGAGCCTCCCTGTCGAGGCCCTGAGCGGTTATGGCGCCGTCGACCATCTTTTCTATGCCCCTCGATTGGCTCTCCATGACTGTGGCGTGTATCCTTTCGACCTCGGCAGGGGGCTTGCCGCAGAAGGCGGTTCTACCGAAGTCGTTGGCATAGCCGTCTAGGAGGCATCCGAAGTCGAAGCTGACGGTGTCGCCGCGCTCCAGCTTCCTCTTGTGTGGGGGTGCTGTGCCACTGGGCTTCTTTGGGCTTCTGAACCTTACGGCGGTGACGAAGCTCGTCTGTTCAGCACCGTATGCGGCATATAGACGGTCAATCTCCTTCTCGACATCGCTCTCCGTCACGCCCCGTTTGAGGTACTCGACGGTCTCGGCGTAGACCTTATCGGTGAGCCTCGCGGCGGCCTTCATCGCCTCGATCTCCTCGGCGTCCTTTACCATCCTCATCTCGGATATGATGGGGCCGGCGATGCTGAGTTTGACGCCGGGGAGGTTGCCCTGTATGGTCGTGGTGGTCTGCGCCCAGGCGCGGTCGTCGACCATGACGTGCTGGGGGTTGTGCCTCTTCAGAACTTCTCCCTGGACGTCGGCGGGGTCTCTGTGTTCGTCGAATATTATGACCTCGGTCACGTATGGTTTGCCCTCCGCCTCGGCCCTCCAGCCTGAGCCTCCCATCCGCGGGCCTACGAGCGTGATCTTGTCCCGCGTTATGTAGGCGCCGCAGACGTAGTCTCCGTATGCGTTGTGGTCGGTGAGTTCGGCGCCCCTGCGTCTTATGCCGATGAGGTACCAGAGGTTTGCGCCTCTCGTTAGGTATAGGAGGTCGACGCCGCGCTTCGCCATCTCGGCGCGGACTCTCTTGAGTCGTCCGTTGAAGTCCATACCCTTTCTGGGGGCTTCGCCGCGTTTAGAGTTTATCTGGCGTGGAGTCGACGCGCCGTCTATGAATCAGCGTAACCGCGATTAGGATGCCCGCCACTAGCGCCGTGGCGGGGTAGGCGGGGACGCCCTGCGGCTGCGCCTGTGCGGGCTGCGGGTTCTGCTGGTACTCAGTTATCGAGGCGAGGATGTAGTCGGCGATGTAGCTGTCTGTGCCGCCGCTCTTCATGTCACCGGTTATAGCGATGACTATGTCTTGGTCGGGTAGGACGTATATCATCTGGTTGTAGAGGCCGCGGCAGGAGTACATGTTCTGGCTGGGAGTTGTCCACCACTGGTATCCGTAGCCGAGGGTGGCGTAGGGCTTCGTGAGTGTGCTAGTCGACTTTTCAACCCACTGCTGTGAGACTATCTGTTTCCCGTCCCATTCGCCGTCGTGCAGGTAGAGGTAGCCAAACTTCGCCATGTCCCGCGGACTCAACTGCAGGTCGAATCCGCCTATGGTTGTGCCGGCGCCGTCCTCAGACCACGCGTACCGTGTTATGCCGAGGGGCTCGAAGAGGTTCTCCTCCGCGAACCTGAGGGTCGAGACCCCGGTGGCTGCGGTGACTATGCCGCTGAGTATGTGGCTCGCCCCCGTGTTGTAGTGCCACGTGACGCCGGGCTCACCGACCATCGCGAGGTCGAGCGACCACTGTAGCCCGTCTTCGTTGAGTAT
>DUKA01000005.1 GCA_013329615.1 Candidatus Bathyarchaeota archaeon | reverse complement strand
GGCTTCACGCCCATCGGTCCATAAACTACAAATTTTTTCTCTTTTCTTTCAACCCTTCATTTTCCCTAGGTGTACCATTCCATTTTTTGGGCTCCAGACTAGGCGAGAAACCATTGAACTAGGTGAGTTATTTATCGATAAACATCTTTTTACACTAGAAATGAGGCGGTATGATGAGCAGCAGTCGGGATGGTCGCTTTATGACTGATAAAGGGCATAGTATTTCGCTGAACATCATCGGAAAGGGCACGTGGTACGACAAGGCCGCATCGGAGCTTGTAGAGCGTGAGAAGAAGCTCGGCAGGAGTCTCAAGCTCATACGGACGGAGAGTGGCCTCGGCGCTTCGGGCTTCCCTCATATCGGGAGTCTCGGGGACGCGCTCCGCAACTACGCCGTCGCCCTAGGTTGCCGTGTGCAGGGCTACGACGCCGAGCTCATTGCGTTCAGCGACGATAAGGATGGTCTCAGGAAGGTCCCCGCCGGTCTGCCAAAGGAGCTGGAGAAGTGGCTCGGATACTCCGTCAGCACCATCCCCGATCCAGCGGGTGACTGCCACAAGAGCTTTGGCGCACACATGACCAGTCAGCTTCTCGCGGCCCTCGACACATCGGGCGCCGACTACAACTTCATGAGCGGCTTCGAGTGCTACAAGCAGGGCATCTTCGATAAGGAGATCCTCGCCATAATGAACAACCATGAGAAGGTTGGCAGGATCATCCAGGACGAGATAGGGCAGGAGAAGTACACGGAGGAGCTGCCCTACTTTGTGGTCTGCGAGAAGTGCAGCCGCATCTATACGACACACGCAACAAATTACCATCCCGAGACACACACTATCGAGTACGAGTGCAACGGCATGGAGGTCCGCGGCAACTGGCTCGAGGGCTGCGGCCACAAGGGCGAGGTCGACATACTCTCGGGCAACGGCAAGTTGAGCTGGAAGGTCGAGTTCGCCGCTCGCTGGAGGGCGCTCGACATACGCTTCGAGGCATACGGTAAGGACATCGCCGACAGCGTACGCGTCAACGACAGGATATGCCGCGAGATACTTGGCTGGGAGCCACCCATGCACGTACAGTACGAGATGTTCACCGACCGCGGCGGCAAGAAGATCAGCAAGAGCGCGGGAAACGTCTTCACGCCACAGGTCTGGTACCGCTACGGCTCACCCCAGTCACTCAACCTACTCATCTTCAAACGCTTCGTCGGCACCAAGAGCGGCAGCGTCCTTGACATACCCCAACATATGGACGAGCTCGACGATGTCGAGGACGCCTACTTCGGTAAAGTGAAGATGCAGGACGAGATGGAGAAGGCGCAGGCATCCGGCCTCTACGAGTACTGCTGGATGATCAAGCCGCCGAAAGAGATCGAGGTACACGTCCCCTACAACCTCGTGTTGAAGCTGGCGCGCTTAGCTCCGAAGGGGCAGGAGAAGACCTTCATCGAGTCTAAACTCAGGGAGTACGGCTACCTCGACAAGACCACGAACGGCCTCGATAAGAGGATCGGCTACGCCCTCAACTGGGTTGAGGACTTCGCCGAGGAGCTGCCCGAGATCAACCTCACCGAGCAGGAGGCGACGATTGTCAACGCCGTGCTCGTCGAGCTTCGTAAGGCGAACACCCCCGAGGAGTATCAAGGAGTGGCCTTCAACGCCGCCAAGGCGAACAACTGGAAACCACGCGACGTCTTCCCAGTCGTCTACCGCGTTCTCCTCGGCAAGACGCAGGGACCACGGCTAGGCCCATACATCTCGCTGATAGGAAAAGAAGGCGTCATCTCCGAGATGGAGAACGCCGTTAAAAAGAGGGCCTAATTTCCGTAGGGCTTACCGGCGTTGCCCCAGTTGTACTTCTCTATATCGTAGAAGACGACGCTGACGGCCTCGGGTTTGCACCCGACCGCCTCGCACATCGCCTTCGTGAGCAGATCCATGGTCTTGGCCTTCGTGGCCTTGTCCCTACCGGCGTACCATTTGACTTCTATCCACGGCATAATTCTTCACCGTGGATAGAGGTGCCCTCGTGCTGTTAAGAAGGTTACGAGGCGGCGGGCTCCAAACTCAAGATCCTCATCACGGGTTCAGAAGGGCAAAGTCATCATCGCCCGCCTACCTAGCTTGGGGGCGGGTGGGGCGATAAACGTTTCCCGGGGCAGGTTTTTTATCTCCTTCCCCGGTTCTTGAGCCATGGATCGCCCAGACAAGGATAGGTACTTCCTAGACATTGCACTCAGCGTCGCCGCCCGCTCGACGTGCACCCGGCGCAGGTTTGGCGCAGTCCTCGTGAAGGACAGCACGATAGTCGGCACGGGGTACAACGGTACCGCGAGGGGGGTCGTCAACTGCTACGAGGTCGGTTGCATAAAGGACGTGATGGATTCGCCGAAGGGCGCCGCCTATGACTACTGCCCAGCTGTCCACGCCGAGGAGAACGCTATCATAAACAGCAACCGTAGCGACAGGATAGGCGCGACCCTCTACATAGCGGGGCGCGACCGTGACGGGGGACTCACCATGGCGGAGCCCTGCCAGAGATGCAGGCGCAAGATAATGAACAGCCAGATCAAGGACGTAATCATAATGAGCAACGAGGGCAAGGCGCTCCACTTCGACGTCGCCGACTACGCCGAGGAGGACACAAAGTGGTACATGGACGCCCTCAAGAAGGCGAAGGGCGACACGAAGACCGCGCCCTCACGAACCTAGTTAAGCTTATTAACCAACCAATCAACGAGGGAACCGGAGAATAACACATGAGTCAAGAGAAGAAACTCAAGGATCTCGAGGTCGAGGTCGCCGGTCTGATCGACAAGATCGACGGCATAGAGGAGAAGCTCGAGGAGATAATGGAGCGCCTCCACGAGATCGAGGAGAAGCTCGAAGAACTCTAACACCGCCCACATTTGCCTGTGGGAGACTTGTTGTAAAAAGTTAAAAGACTGTCCCGTTGCCGTTAGCCATGAGACTGCGATGGCATTCGGTGAGCACACATCTAAGTCGATAATCGGCACGAAGTCCCGTGAGTTGATCGGCAAGAGGATCGTTCTCTGCGTGACAGGTAGCGTCGCCGCCATTAGGAGCCCTGACATCGCCCGGGAGTTGATGCGCCTAGGCGCGGATGTCTACGTCGTTATGTCGAAGATGGCAGAACACGTCGTTCATCCAGATACGTTGCATTGGTCGACTGGCAACCCCGTTGTGACGGAGTTGACGGGTGACATCGAGCACGTCCAGTACGGCGGTGAGCACAGGGAGCACGCCGACCTCATACTCGTTGCGCCATCGACAGCCAACACGATCGGCAAGGTCGCGGCGGGCATCGATGACACGCCTGTGACGACGCTGCTTACCACAGCTAGGGGCGCCGGCATCCCCGTGATAATCGCCCCAGCCATGCACGCCAGCATGTACAAGCACCCCATCGTTAACGAGAACATCAAGAAACTGCAGGGCATAGGCATCGAGGTGCTGATACCCCGTTTCGAGGAGGGCAAGGCCAAGATACCCGGAACCGAGGAAATAGTCGCCGCTGTCGTCAAGAAGCTGACCAAGCCGCAGGACCTAAAGGGGAAGCGCATCCTCATAACAGCTGGACCGACACGCGCTTATATCGATGCCTTCCGATACATCACAAATCCAAGTTCGGGCAAGATGGGCAACGCGATCGCGGAGGATGCCCTCGAACGCGGCGCAGATGTTACAATAGTCTACGGCCCAGCCACCGCATCACCTCCGCCAAACGTGAAGATTATCAAGATAGAGACAACCGAGGAGATGTTGAACGCCGTTGTCGCTGAACTTAAGGGCAAGAAGTATGACGCCGCTATACTCAGCGCCGCCGCTTCAGACTGGGGGCCGGCAGACAGGAAGATGGAGAAGACGCCCTCCAATCAGGGTGAGTGGACACTGAAACTCAAGGCGCTCCCCAAGATAATCGCCGAGGTCAAGAAGGCGGACCCCAAGGTCTTCCTCGTCGGCTTCAAGGCCGAGTATAACATAACCGAGGAGGAACTCATCGACAGGAGCTACAAGAGGCTCAAGGAGATGAAGATGAACCTCATCGTCGCCAACGATGTCTCAAAAGAAAACAGGGGCTTCAACGTCGACACAAACGAGGTCTACATCATCGACCCCAAGCGCAAAGTACTCCATGTGACGCTGACGTCGAAGAAGGAGATCGCGGGGAAGCTGCTGGACACTGTCCGTGACCAGATAAAGGCTTAAACCGGCCCCGCCCAACCTTGTGCCTGTTTGGCATCCCAACTTCGTTTCTCATACGTAGAGTCTGAGCGTGATCTAGAGCAATACTGCGCGCTACTTCGTCTGGTTTTTCCCGGCGAGGACGTGGACGTCCTCGGGAAGCGCCTGTACGAGACCCACTCTGAGATGACGCCGCGTCACTTCTTCGCCCTCTGGGACGGGGACGTGATGGTGGCGACGCTTAACCTGATTCCGCAGACGTGGAGTCTAGGCGGCGTCCCCCTCCGGATTGCGGAGATGGGGCTCGTCGGCACACACCCCGGGTACAGGAACAGGGGGCTGCAGAGGATGCTCAACGTCGAGTTCGACAGGCGCACCCGGGAGGAGGGATACCACCTAGCGGGGCTGGAGGGGATACCCTACTTCTACAGGCAGTTCGGCTTCGAGTACTCGGTGCCGCTCGACGAGTGGGCGGCGATCCCCCTCCCCAAACTACCCGCCGCTGAGACGCGGGGCATCTCCCCCCTCAAGCCTGAGGAGATACCTAACGCTATGAGCCTCCTTGAAGCCTCACAGAGAAAGTACCTCGTGCACTCCATCAGGAGCACCCGCGAGTGGGAGACGCAGGAAAAGGTGGGGATCGTCGGTGAGCACCAGAGCAAGACCTACGCAGTGAAGAAGGACGGGAAGGTCAAGGCGTATTTCCGTGCCGAGGTCAAGGA
>DUKA01000172.1 GCA_013329615.1 Candidatus Bathyarchaeota archaeon | reverse complement strand
TCTTCCGGATCGCGGACAGGCTGATGGAGGACAGGGACGACATGGTTCAGAAGGGCGTCGGGTGGCTCCTCAAGGAGGCGTCGAAGAAGCACCCGAACGAGGTAAGGGAATACCTCATCAAATGGAGGCCGAAGACCTCCGGTTTAGTACTCAGGTATGCTTCGGAGAAGCTTCCGTTGGATAAACGTGTCCTGAAGAGGGGCTAGGCGTCCTTCTGCTCCCACTCTATCTCGATCTCTATCTCGCGCCCGCCCTCGATGTAGGCGTATAGGAACTTGTAGACGAGCCGCTCGGGGAACCTCATAGTCTCCGGCTTCATCTCGGGTAGGTGCGCGGACACCTCGACCTCGCCTCCCTTGAGGGATTCGCCGAACCTGACGAGCAGGTTTCCCAGTTCCTCGCGCGTCATCTCGGCGCTCCCCTTGCGTATGGCGCGGTGACGCTCACCATACTCCTCTATGTATTCCATCATAGTGCCCCACCGATCCATCCCAACCATAAGAGCCCGCTCACCCACGAGGGTGATCGTATAGTAGTGCCTATCTGGGGCATCCTCCCTATGCTCTACCCGACCAGAAATCAGCCCACCATCCATCAACTTCTCAATCGCGGGGTAGACGGTCCCAGCCTTCGGCTTCCAGAATCCCGAGAACATCTCGTCCAGGCGCTGGATGACGTTGTAGCCGTAGTTGGGGCCCTCGCTGAGGATGAGGAGTATCCACATCTGGACGGGGCTTACGCCTTGTTCCCGCGGGAGTATAGGCTGCATCTATATAACCGATCTACGTATATAGACAATCTACATAATATGCCTTGTCTTACACAGGGACCAACGCATGAAGAGTGAATACAATCCGAGCAGCTGGGAGCTGACGAAGAGGCTTCTAGGCTACATAAAGCCCTACATGGGGACCTACATCCTCATCAACCTCACCGCCTTCGGGAGGGAGGGCGTCTACAGCCTCCTCGCGCCGCTCGTCGTGATGCTTATAATCGACTTCGTCCTCATGCCCACTCCTAGCGCCCAGAATTGGTTCATAGACCTCCTCAGGCAGTGGACGGGCGTCGCCNNCAGCTCTACGAGGCGCTCATCAACAAGTCGTTCAGCTACCTCGGGCAGGTCAGGACGGGGCAGATAATAAGCCGCGTCACGAGCGACATGAACGCCATCGACCTCTTCTACTCGGAGACGGTGAGGGAGCTCTTCCGGATGACCCTCCAGCTGGGCATCGCCATCGCCGTCCTCCTCAGCATAAACAGCCAGCTAACCCTCATCACTCTGCTACCCCTTCCCGTCATCTTCGTCACCATGAGGCTCTACCTCAGCAGGGTGAGGGAGAGGATGCTCGCAGCCAAGAACCAGTTCGACGCCCTCAACGGCGTCCTAGTCGAGGGCATCACCGCCCAGAAACTCGTCAAGGGCTTCGGGCAGGAGGAGGCGTTCGCCGCTCGGTTCCGAGACGAGAACCGGTCATACGTCGAGAAGAGCCTGAGCACTGCGAAACTGCAGTCGCTCTACACTCCGTCGAACACGGTTATAGCCGCCGTTGGCGTCGCCCTCGTCCTCGTCTTCGGAGGGACAAGGGTCATAGAGGGAAGCCTCACCCTCGGCGAACTCGTACTCTTCGGCACCTACTTCACGCAGATAGTAGGACCCGTCAGGATGTACGCCCGGCTCATAAACTTCTACCAGGATGGCGTCGTGAGCGCGAAGCGCGTCTTCGAGGTAATCGACGTCGGTAGGGACGTGCCCGAGCCCGAGCACCCCGTCGAGCTGCCCCGCCTCAGAGGCGAGATAGAGTTCAAGGATGTCTCATTCAACTATGGTGGAGCATCCGAGGTCCTGCACGACGTCAACCTCAGGGTCTTACCCGGCGAGAAGGTTGCCATCATCGGCTTCGTGGGCAGCGGAAAGAGTGCGCTTACCGAACTCGTGCCGAGATTCTACGACGCGACACAGGGGCAGGTCCTCGTGGATGGTCGGAACGTCCGTGAAGCCTCCCTCAAGTCGCTGAGGGGGCAGATCGGCATCGTCCTGCAGGACATCTACATCTTCTCGGACACCATCAGGGGCAACCTGAGCTTCGGTAAACCGGACGCGACTGACGAGGAGATAGTCACCGCGGCGAAGGCGGCGCAGATACACGACTACATCGCCTCGCTGCCCAAGGGCTACGACACGCCCGTCGGGGAGAGGGGGCTCACCCTCAGCGGCGGGCAGCGCCAGAGGATCGCTATCGCGAGGGTGCTGCTCACGAACCCGAGCATACTCATCCTAGACGACTCGACGAGCAACGTCGACGCCGAGACCGAGGTGCTGATCAGGAAGGCTATAGACGCCCTTCTCGAAGGGCGCACTGCGCTGATCATCACACAGCGCGCCTCCACATGCGAGTCGGCGGACAGGGTTGTGGTCATCGACAAGGGGGAGATAATCGCCGTCGGCAAACACGGTAAGCTGCTGAAGGAGAGCGAGAAGTACAGAATGCTGATCGAGTCGCAGACTCTCAGCTTGGAGGCTGACGACTGATGGCGGAGTTCTCGGGCAGGTACGACGTCGGCTCCCTAGAGTCTACGGAGCGGAAGTACAGCGACTGGGAGCTTGTCAAGAGGATAATAAGGGACTACATGCTCCGCCACGGGTCACTCGTCGCCGCGATGGCGTTCATAATCGTGGCGAAGACCGCCCTCGTGCTCTCGGGTCCCTTCATCTACAAGGTCACCCTCGACACATTCATCAGCGGCACACCCGAGCCCAACGAGGCGTGGCTCGCCGACATAATCAGAGGCATCGCAACCGTTCTCGGCGGAGGCACCGCCACGCAGTGGCTGGAAATAGTCTCAGCCGGCTTGATCTACGTCGCCGTCGGCGTCGCCCTCTGGGTTGTCATGAGCCTACAGGAATACTACCTGAACAAGCTCGGGCTGCACATCATCGCCGACATCAGGACAGACTTCTTCCTGCATCTGGAGAAGCTGAGCCAGAACTTCTTCGAGTACGGAAACACGGGGAAGCTAGTCTCCCGGGTGACCAACGACGCGGAGGCGCTAAGGAAGCTGGTCTCCTCGGGCATAATCGGCGTCGTCGCCGACCTCATCACCGCGGTCGCAATCCTCGGCACGATGTTCCTGCTCAACTGGCAGCTCGCAGTCGTCGCCGTCGTCATGGCACCAATCATAGCCGTTGTCACAATCACCCTGAACAGGTTCGTAAGGAACAACTGGCGCGTCGCACGGCAGAACATCGCCTCCATGACGGGGAAGGTTCAGGACCTCATGGTCGGCGCCAAGGTGACCAAGGCGATGGCGCAGGAGGAAAAGAGCCTGAGCGACTTCAACAAGGTCAATGTCGCTAACGCCAAGGCGCAGATTAAGGCAGAGGTCACCGCAAACATCTACGAGGCGACCGTCGGATTCTTCGCCGCCCTCATCAGCACCCTGATCTGGTTCTTCGGAGGCCAGCAGGTCCTCGGTGCATGCCTCGCCATAGGCGACCTCGTCGCCTTCACACAGTACACAACGAGCTACCTCGAACCAATCCAGAACATCAGCACATTCTACGGCGAGATACAGAGCGCCCTAGCCGGAGCGGAACGCATCTTCGTCGTCCTCGACATCGACCCTGAGGTGAAGGAGGCACCCGACGCCGTAGACTTCCCAGAGGGGGAGGGCATCGTAGAACTCCACGACGTACGCTTCAGCTACGTCAAGGACCAGCCAGTCCTCAAGGGGATAAACATAAGGACGCGCCCTGGCGAACGCCTCGCCATCTTTGGCCCCACAGGCTCCGGCAAGTCCAGCATCATAAACCTCGTCGGCCGATTCTACGACCCCGACTCGGGGACTGTCACTATCGACGGCGTTGACCTCAGGAAGGTCAAGCTCAAGGCACTCCGCCGCAAGGTTGGCATCGTACTGCAGGAGCCCTACCTCTTCCAGGGGACGCTCCGATACAACCTCAAGTTCGGCCGCCCCGACGCCTCCGAGGAGGAGATGATCAGGGTCGCCAAGCTCGTGGGCATCCACGACCCCATCATGCGCCTCCCCCAGGGCTACGACGAGGAGGTAAGGGAACGCGGAAGCAACCTGAGCTACGGTCAGCGCCAACTCGTCTGCCTAGCCAGGGCGCTCATCTCCGACCCCAAGATACTCATACTAGACGAGGCGACGAGCAGTGTCGACCCCTACACGGAGCAGCTCATACAGAACGCCCTCAAGGCGGAGATGGAACACCGCACCATCCTCATAGTAACACACCGCGTCAGCACCGTCAGGGACGCAGACCGCATAATCGTCCTCCACAACGGCGAGGTCCAGACAGAGGGCACACACAACCAACTCGTGAAGAAGAACGAGTTATACCGGCGCCTCTGCGAGATGCAGCTAGTCAAGGTCTAAACCGACGCGTAGAAAATTTTTTTTCGTTATCGTATGTAGCAACCCACAACGCGTGACCCGCGCTATCGTTGAAGGTCACTTCGTCACGAAGGTGAGAACGTCCTCGTCCAGCAGCTTGTGCTGGAGACTGACCTTCTGCCCGCCGAAGCGGACGCTCTTCCCCCAGACCTGCGCGTACTTGAACTCCGAGCGCAGCGCCTTGTGAAGCATGTCACAGACGTCCCCGACGGTGTACCCAGCACGCGCGATAAGCGGCTCCTTGTAGTCGGTCTCGCCGCCCTTCGGACGCATATAGATCCTGATGAACTGTAGCTTCTGGTAGAGCTGCTCCCTGAACTCGTCTATGTTTATTCCCGACTCCGCGGCGATGGGGAGCACGTAGTAGTCAAGACTCTCCCGGACCTTGCGGAGGCTCTCCTTGTCGATCATGTCTATCTTGTTTAGGACGGCGAAGGTCGATACGTAGTGCCTGTTGCCTAGTAACACGTCGAGAAGCTGCTCATCGTTTATGTCCTCGCGGATCATGACTCTGGCGTTATGGATGCCGTAGACCGCGAGTATGTCCTTAACGGTCTCCTTCTTCATCCTGGTCAGCGGGACCTGGCAGATGACGGAGAGCCCGCCAGTCGACGTCTTCTCGATGACTATATTCGGCGGCTTCTCGTCGGGGCGTATCCCGATCTCGCGTAGCTCCTTGAAGAGGAGCGGCTTGACGCCGGGCTGAAAGACGTCGAGAGTGATGAGTACAAGGTCAGCCGCCCTCGCGACGCTGAGAACACGCTTCCCGAGCCCCTTGCCCTGAGCAGCACCGGCGATGATGCCGGGCAGGTCGAGAATCTGTATCTTCGCCCCGCGGTACTCCATAAGCCCGGGCACGACCGTCAGGGTCGTGAAGTCGTATGCGCCTGTCTTCGACTTGGCGTTCGTGATCTGATTGAGGATTGTCGATTTCCCGACGCTGGGGAGCCCGATTAGGACGACCGTGGCGTCCCCCGTCTTCTTGACGGCGTACCCGTCGTCGCCGCTCGCCTTCCCAGTCGCCCTCAGCGTCTGCTCCTCAAGCTCCCTCTGGAGCTTCGCCTTCTTCGCCCTAAGTAACCCGAGGTGCCTCTCAGTGGCCTTGTTGATCTGGGTACGGGCCATCTCCTCCTCTATCTGCTTAATCTTCTCGGGAATACCCATTGGGAACCCTGCATATGGGCGCCCTCAAAAAGGTTCCTGAAGGTTCAGGACAGCCTCAGGGGTCACGAGGGGGGCTTAACTGGACTCTTCTTCCCGGTCATCTCGTCGACCACTATCTCGACTATGACGAGCTGCGGGTTCTTCTCCATATCCTCCGCCGTCAGCAGCTTTCCCTTCCCCGGCGAGTACTTGTCGCTGAGCCTCTTCAGCACCGCCAGGCGCTTACCGGCGTCGGTGACTATGTGCGCCTTCCCTGAGACGATGACGCTCCGGTACTTCCACGTGAAGTCGCAGGGCTTCTCCCCGGTGACGATCTCCCCGGAGTCTACCTCGAAGCAGACCCTCGGGTTCTCGGCGATGTTCTTCATCTTCGTGCCGTCCTTGTGGCTGTGGAAGAAGACCTTGCCGTCGAAGTAGACGAAGTTTAAAGGCACGACGTAGGGGTGGTCGTTCACGGCTGTGGCGAGCCTGCCGACGCCGTTCTCCCTAAGTACCTCCTCGATGACCGCCTTCTCGGTGATCTCCTTCTCCTTTCTCCTCATGCCGGGCATAGCTCAGAGAGGGGGCGCAGCGCCTTTAACGATATCGGGAAGGTTAAATCCAGCACGGGGGGACTCTATTCGACCTCCGATGGTGAACCTCAAGCCTACACCTTGGAACTTCATGTACCTAGGCGCCATACTCTGTGCCCTCATCTGCGTCGTCATGGTCTACAAGATAACGACGACGGGAGACACCTCGGACGAGTGGATAATATGGGCAGGCGTCATCGTCGGCTTCAGCTTATTCGGATTCGGATTCGTCTACGAGGGCAGAAACAAGGAATCCAAAACGGAGCCTGAGCCGACGCCGCGAACCACCTGAAAAATCGGCTTAAATAAAGCCATTCCACAACTCAATTGATCGATTTGAGTGAAGAAAAAGTCCTAAGCATAGAGCTTGAGAGGCTTCAAGACTACTCGTTCAAGGTTGACTTCGGACATGAGGGGATAGAGGCGCTTGTAACCGACGAGGGAGAGCCCCTCGGTAAGGGCGTAGGACCAACGCCTTCGATGCTGCTCGCCGCGGCGATGGGCAACTGCATGAGCTCGAGCCTGCTCTTCTGCCTCCAGAAGGCGAGAGCGCATGTAAAGGGGATGAAGACGAAGGTAAACGCCAAGATGACCCGAAACGAGAAGGGGCGCTGGAGGATAACCGAGGTCGCCGTCGACCTCACGCCGGAGGTCGACAAGGAGTACATCAGCCAGATGGAGAGGTGCATCTCCCTATTCGACGACTTTTGCATAGTGTCGAAGAGCGTCGAGAAGGGGATACCCGTTAAGGTAAAGGTAAACTGGGCTAGTTCGTGACCCAGATGTGCCCGCAGGCGACGCACTTGAACCTCTCGACGTACCTGTCGCTGTTCACGCCGGCGTGCTCTCCCAGCGCGACACGCACCTGGTGATAAGCCTCGCTGTGCCCGCACTGCGGGCATATCTGATTGACCTTTATCGACTCATCGTCCGTCTTGACGACGTACACCGGCTCCGCCTTTGGCTCATCCTCCCTCGCCACCTCAACAACGCCGGGGTTGAGCTCAAAGCCACACTTCTGACACCTGTATCCCCTGGGTGTATTCTCCATGAAGGAGCCGCATTTCTCGCAAAACCTCATTGTATAACGCCTAGAGCTGTTTAGCTGTGGAAACTTGTGTATTTACGATTACTAAACATGGATATTAAAGGATTGGGGGACGCCGCCGTTTTGGTTTGAAGATTCATGCTTCTAAATCTTTATAATAGGGGGGCTCAACCGCTCAGCCATGGGCATCTGCTACCACTGCGGTAAGGAGCTCGAGGAGCAAACGAGGTGTAAGCAGTGCAACCTCACCTTCTGCAGTGAGCATCTTGCCCCTGAAGCACACAACTGCATAGCCCTCTCGAAGGACTTCAAGGTAAAGAAGGGCCAGGAGAAGGCGCAGAAACAGGCATCCGAGAACATCGACATCATCGAGGGGGAGGAAGAGCCCGTCGAAGGCGTCAGGAAGAAGGACATCAAATACCTCCCCAGAGAGGAAGAGGAGGCTGTCGTCAAGGAGGTAAAACGCCGCACGGGGCCATCCGGCGGCGTCAACCGAGTCAGGGTTCTCTTCTTCCTGATCATCATCGCCGTGGGCATGTGGAGCATAAACGTCCTCGTCAGCATGTCCGCGAACTCCGGCTCGGGCAACCTATCCCCCATAACATTCCCAACGGACGCCGAGACACAGGTGCTACGTGAGAGTGTCCTAACGAAGATGAATCAGGAGAGGAGCAAGAGGGGTCTCCCCAGCCTGACCCTCAGCACCGATATGGCGGCGCAGAGATACTCCGAAACTCTCGCATCCACCGACGTGTTCCAGTACAACCCCAACCTCGCCTCCGGCGTAAAAGAGAACATAGTCAGGAGGGAGGTATCCACCCCCTTCAGCGCTGAGAACATGATAACCCAGACAGTCGAAGCCATGGTGAACGACGACTCGGTGAACAACTGGGTCAACAGGGACGCCATACTGAACAGGGACTACACGAAGGTGAGCCTCGGCGTCTCATGGAACGGAAAATACTTCTATCTAGTCCAAGACTTCAGCAAGTAGGCTCAGTCGAGGAGCTCGTCCACGGTCTTCGCCACGATCTCCGCGATCGCCGGTGAAGACGTTAGTCCGGGCGACTCAACCCCTACGAGGTCGATGAATCCCGGGTAGCCACGCCTTTCCTCGTGCTCTATCACGAAGTCCCTCGCCTTATCGCCGGGTCCCTGCAGCTTGGCGCGTATCCCAGCCATGTCGGGGCCTAGGTTCTCCTTCCTGATGCTTGGCATGTAGGTGACTATATCGTTCCAGAACGGCTCGACGGGTGACTCGACCTTGTAGTCGAGGTTATCGACGTAGTAGGCGTTCGGGCCGAACTTGAGGCGCCCCGTGAGGTCGGGGACCGTGTGTATACCGAGTCCCAGCGTGTCCTTGAGGGGCGGTGGGTAGACGAGCATCGTGGCGGGGGGCTTTCCGTTCATACTGTAG
>DUKA01000072.1 GCA_013329615.1 Candidatus Bathyarchaeota archaeon | reverse complement strand
CAGCCGATTATACCGAGGCGTAGCATATGCGGAGAATAGACGACTCCCGTGTTAAATAGTTGCTACTTTCCGTCGAAGTACTTGGCGAGGAACTCCTTGTAGCCGAAGCGGATGGCGACGGGGGTGCAGACGATTACCTCGAACCAATACGTGGCGAGGCGGGTCAGCAGGCTTATCGCCGCCGCGGTCGAGAGGGGCACACCCGCGAGGACGAAGGCTCCAGCCAGCCCCGCATCCAACAACCCAATCCCGCTGGGGATGAAGACGTTGAGTTGCTGCAGGAACTCGACAACGGCGTACGCGAAGATCACCGTGGCGGGGTCGATGTCGACGCCGAGGGCGAGTGCCGAGAGGTACGCCGTAGCGGCGCCCGCCCCCCAGTGGAAGAGAAGCATCCCGAACGAGAGGATGTTCAGCCCCATGTTCGCCTTCATGTCCCTCACCGCCTCCCCGATGTCATCAATCACAGGCGCGAAGCCGCTCATCCCCGACTCCGGGTCGTTGAACCTGTCGAAGACGTTCCTCCTGACCCACGGCGGGCTCTTGCCATAGACATAGCCGAGGACCCGAGTGTCAAGCATCAGGCCGAAGATAGCGACGCTGACAACGGCGAAGAAGGTGAGGAAGAAGCAGACCTCTGGGTTTATCGGTATCTGCCGCCCGCCGGCGATGGTTACGAACGTGGTCCCGCCGATGATCAGCCCGAAGGCGATGTTGTAGTAGGACCTGTGGACGAGCACGCTGCTCAGCGCCTTACCTAGGTTTGAGCCCGACCTGTCCTTCACGAGGTAGGCACGCACCATCTCCGTCATAAGCGGCAGCGGCGCGAGCCAGCCTATGAAGAGGCTCGTGAATGTGAGCTGAATCGCCCCCTTGAGATCGATGTTCGCCTTCATCGCCCGCAGGATTAGGTACCAAGAGGCGGCGAAGAAGAGTAGGCTGACCTGATCTATGAGGACGGCGACGGCGTAGACGCCCACGTTGAATACGCCCACCTCCGCGAAGGCGGCGAATGGGTTGGCCCACGCAAGGTAGGCGACGAAGAAGGCGACGCCGAGCAACGTGAAAGCGAGCGCCCTCTTGTCCAAATTCCCGCCACTTCAGATTAGATCGCCTCAACCCATAAATAACGATGCGCCCACTCCGAGACCGAGTTGCAGCCCACAGTGAGGTCAGTAACCGCCTCCGACCTAGCCACAGTGCACAGAATAGAGCTTGATAGCTATACCGACCCGTGGCCGAGGTCGATATTCCAACTCATGCGGGGCAGGGCACCTGACCTCTTCCTAGTCGCCGAGGCGGAGGACGCGATCATCGGCTACGTGATCGGTGAGATCGAGTGGAGGGAGGGCGTGAGAGTGGGACACGTCATGAACATCGCGATCGGAGAGAATTGGAGGCGGAAAGGGCTTGCCAACGGGCTGTTGGATGAGCTTGAGCGCCGTTTCGCGGAGAGGCGGGTGGAATGCTCATACTTAGAGGTGCGTGCCTCGAACACCCCCGCGCAGAGCCTCTACAGGAAACGGGGCTATACCGAGGTGGGGCGCCTCTCCGGTTACTACCGGGACGAGGACGGCCTAGCCATGGAGAAGCCGCTCCTCTGAAACGTTACACTTTCATACCCGTAGCCGCCCACACTCTGCAGGTGGAACCATGGGTGAGATACGGGTCGCCGTCGCCGGCGCAGGAAACCTCTGCTCAAGCACTGTACAGGGAACACACTTCTACGCCAAGGCGAAGGAGCCACTCGGGCTCCTCCACCCCACACTCGGTGGATACAAACCAACTGATATAAAATTCGTCGCAGCCTTCGACATAAGCGAGGCCAAGGTCGACAAGGACCTATCTGAGGCCATATTCGCGAAGTCCAACAACGCGCCGAAGATCGTCGTCGTCCCCAAGCTTGGCGTTGTCGTCAAGATGGGGCCCACCCCCGACCTCATTGAGGGCACACTCAGCAGCATAAAGCGCGCCAAGGCTGAGGCGGTGGACGTCGCAGCCGAGCTGAAGAAGGCGAAGACGGACATTCTCATCAACATGGTCTCCGGCGGTAGCGACAAGGCATCCACCCTCTACGCACAGGCCGCCATCGACGCCGGTTGCGCCTACATCAACGCGACACCATCGAGCATCGCAGGCGACGCCGCACTCGTGAAGAAGTTCACGTCCACCAAACTGCCCCTCGCGGGCGATGATCTACTTGATCAGGTGGGCGCCACTGCCATCCACATCGGCATCCTAGAGTTCCTGCACAGTCGTGGCGCACACATCGACGAGAGCTACCAGCTCGACGTCGGCGGAGGCGCAGAATCAATAAGCACGCTGGAGAAGACGAAGGACACGAAGAGGCGCATAAAGACGGCGGCGGTCACGGGGCACGTGCCTTACAAGTTCCCACTCGTCTCCGGCTCCACAGACTTTGTCGATTTCCTTGGCAACGGGCGCGACAGCTTCTTCTGGGTCAAGGGGCGCTACTTCGGAGGCGTGCCCTTCACGATGGATCTGAAGCTTAGCAGCGAGGACGCCCCCAACGGTGGCTCGATCCTCCTCGACGCCATACGGGGGATGAAGGTTGCCAAGGACAAGGGCGAAAAGGGGTTGGTGGCCCCCGTCTGCGGTTACGCCTTCAAGAGGGCGGAGCGCACGAGCCTAGCTAAAGCCTACGAGGCATTCAGAGAACTCACAGGGTAACCACAATGCACATGATATTCATGGTTGGGACAGCCGGAAGCGGCAAGTCCAGCCTCACCGCAGCCTTCAGCCGCTTCCTCGAGATGCAGCGCGAGGACGTCATGGCTATAAACCTCGACCCCGGTGCCCCAAGCCTGCCCTACTCCGCTAACGTCGACATCCGCGACTACATCAAGGTCGAAGACGTTATGGAGGAGTATGGGTTAGGACCCAACGGCGGGCTAGTAGCCGCTACCGACATGATCAAAGATGTTATTGATCAGGTGAGTCAGGACATCGAAGACTTCACCCCCGATATCTGCATAGTCGACACCCCGGGGCAGATGGAGCTGTTCGCCTTCCGCAATATAGGCGCGGAGGTCGCCGAGAAGCTCACGGACGCGGACAAGGGGCTCGTCTACCTTTTCGACGCGGGCTTCTGCAGGGACCCCCTCAACTACGTCATGAATATGTTCCTCGCATCCGCCATAAACATCCGCTTCCAGCTCCCCCAGTTTCAGGTCTTCAGCAAGGTCGACCTCCTCAAGGAGACTGAGTTGGAGGGCATGATGAGTTGGGCGGATGACTCGGAGGTGCTTCGTGAGGCGGTGGACGCCAAGCTGAGTGGCATGAACAAGGAGATGAGTGAGGACATGCTCGAGATCATCGAGAGGATGGGCGTCGAGTTTAGCCCCATCGCGGTCTCCTCAAAGACGCAGGACGGCTTCCACGTCCTATACTCGGAGCTACAGCGCGTCTTCACCGGCGGGGAGAAGTTCACTCCCTAGCCGGGAAAAATCGTTAATACGGCGTCCATGTGCCTATCTCCTAGGAGATAATCATGGTTCTTTACCTCACGCAAGACGAGGTCAAGCAGGTGCTTGACATGAAGAGCGCCTTTGAGGCCGTCGAAGGTGGCTTCCGGGAGATGGGCAACAAGGCCATCGAGATGCCACCGAGGGTCTACCTGCACTTCCCCAAGGGTGTGCTCATCGCGATGCCGGCGTACATGCCCAAACTCAACGCGGCGGGCACAAAGCTCGTTACCGTCCACCCGGGCAACAAGAAGGAGTACAACCTCCCCGCGGTTCAGGCGAAGATCATCATCAACAGCATCGAGAACGGCTCCCCCCTCGCCATTATGGACGGGACATACGTCACAGCTGTCCGCACAGGCGCCGCCGGCGCCGTGGGAATAAAGTACCTCGCACGCGAGGACGCAAAAGAAGTGGGCCTCTGCGGCCTCGGCGTCCAGGGCAGGAGCCAGATCATGGGGCTGATGCTCGTCCGCCCCAAGATCAAGAAGGTCAAGATATTCGATATCCTCCCCGAGGCGATCCCGCCATTCATCAAGGACATGAAGGCGATGTACCCGAGCGTCGACTTCGTCGCCGCGAAGTCGGCGGAAGAGGCGACGAAGGGCAGCGACATCGTCATCACCTGCACACCCAGCTCCACCCCCTTCATCAAGGGCGAGTGGCTAAAGAAGGGTGCCCACGTCTCCGCGATAGGCGCGGACGTCGCCGCGAAGAGGGAGCTTGAGACCAGCGTGATCAAGAAGGCGAACAAGCTCGTGGTCGACTTCGTCCCGCAGGCCTTCGTCGTCGGCGACTTCGCCAAGCCGAAGGAGGAGGGTGCGATCTCGGAGAAGGACATCTACGCCGAGATGGGTGAGATCGTCTCAGGACAGAAGAAGGGGCGCACATCCCCCGACGAGATCACCCTCTTCAAGGCAACGGGCCTCGCCATAGAGGACGTCGGTACAGGCGCCAAGGTCTACGGGCTCGCTGTCAAGAAGAAGATCGGCACAGAGCTCCCCAACTAAACCCTTTTTTTACCCCGCGCGGCGGGCGAGATTCTAACCCGCGTGAACCGGGCTGTTCTATCCAGTCATAAGCCGGAACCGTTTATCTTCTCCGGCACCGCTGCACCATAGTGCTCGACAATAACCGAGTTGATTAGGATAATTTATCGAGAAATTGGTTAGCCAAAATCGAACAGCCCTGTTTTACCCGGCTCACCGTGGCGGGTCAGAGTGGACCCGCAAATATGTGATGCGTATGCGGAGATAAATTAGCTCTACCCTTAGAGTTGGTAATTTAGTTACAAATTATCGATGTATAATTACTGTACTCCTTCTCGCAAGGGTTGCCGGGGCAATAGTGTATCCTCGAATCGGAGACATCGGTACCGACGGCGATTATCGTCGAGCTTGTCTGGACATATTCTCTTGTGGGGTAATGGTAACATATTGAACCGGGGCCCTTCTCCGCACCGTGGTCTGTCCCGAAATCCTTCAGGGACGCCATGAGGCTGTCCAAGTTTCCCGGCTGTAGCCCGTCGATTAGCTGGAGGGCGCGTATCCTCCTCTTCTCGACGTTCACCCACATCCTCTCCGCCCTCTCCGTCCAGTCGACACCGGGGAAGACCGTCAGCGTCGTGACGACGTGGCCGCCGGCTTCGAGGTGGCGCACCTCCGTCTCCCTGTCCCAGACCACGTGCCATGCGGACTCGGAGTCTGCCACGAAGAAGTTCCCGCGCCTGTAGTCCCAGCGCACGTCGGGGTCGGTGAGGAATCCCTTCGCCTCCTCAGCTGAGGCGCAGCCGTCTAGGAGATCCATGGCGAGTAACCCCCTGCTCCGCGCTGGCTTCTCCAGAAGCTCAGTCTCTTGGTTCGTGACGGCGACTAGTAGGCCTTCCTCGTTGAATCCGATCCACGTGCCCTTGGAGGCAACGTCGTATGGTGCGTAGACGTGCCTCTTGCCCTCGAAGACGCGCGGCGGTTCCTCAACTGTGCCGCGGTTCAGGTACCTGTTATGGAGGACAAGCACCGGGTAGTCTCGCAGGAATCCGCAGAGTGCTATCAGGGTGCACACTGATGCTCCGTTTAGGGTTCCCAGTCTCCCGTATAAGGTTTCCAGCCATGTGTAACTATATAACCGGCAAAGCCGAATGATCACACGAGGTTCTTTACTTGGCGAAAACAATCGATGAATTGTCCCAGACCGAGATATCCGAACTCATCGAGAGGCGGGTGAGCGTCTTCACCCCCGAGGACTCCGCTAGTAAAGTCAAGGGGGAGCTTGAGAAGACCGGCCGCTACGAGGCTCTCGTCGTCGGTGGAGGCAAGATCGGCATGGTCACCATCAGGGACCTCCTTAACGTCGAACAAATCGAACAAACCAAGGTAGAGAGGCTCTGGAAGAGCCAGTGGCAGACGCCGGTCACGGCCGACAGTTGGGTACGGGGCGTCGCGACAGAACTTCTCAGGATCAACGCCAGAGCCCTACCCGTCGTCGATAACATGCGGCCCGTAGGCATAGTCTCTCAGGTGGACATCGTCGCCGCCATGGCAGACTGCCCCGAGTTGAAGAAGACGCCCGCCAAGGACGTCGCCAAGATGCCCCCCACGGTGCTCGGTGTCTTCGCGAAGGTCGCCGAGGCGAGGAAGCTCATGCTCGACAAGGGCTTCAGTCACGTTCCTATAGTGAAGGATGAGAAGCTGGTCGGCATAGTCACGGCGCAGGGCATCGTCCAGGTCTTCGCGACGGGGATAGGGCGGATGAAGACCGGCGAGAGACCGGGGGAGAAGGTGACCAAGTATCCGGGGACGGTTGAGGGCATAATGGATGACCACCCGCTCACCTTCAAGCCCGGCGCAACGGCCCTCGACGTCGCTAAAGGCCTGCGGGATCAGGAGAAGAGTGCCGCCATACTCGTCGACGACAACGGCGGCGTCCTAGGCATCATAACCCCAAAGGAGCTGCTGCAGCTCGTCGCGGAGCCTGAGAAGGAGCCCGAGCTACCCATCTCTATAGTCGGCCTGACGAACGAGGAGTTCCTCGAGCGGAGCCTCGCCGAGGACAAGCTGAAGCGCGCCGTACAACTCGGCCTCAGGATGCACCCCGATATAGACAACGTGCAGGTCGTGATCAAGAAGTCTGAGAAGGGCGGCGAGAAGGTCAGATACGATGTAACGGCACGCATTACGGGCCCGCGTGAGCAGTTCCAGGCCACGGAGTCGGGCTACGACCTCGTCCAGACATTCGACGGTCTCGTTGCCTCGCTCGAGAAGGCGTTGAAGCATGCGAAGCACGAGCCCACGAAGGTCCCGCGCCGGGGGCACGGGCGCCCGTAGATTCTTAACCTCCCTAGTCCCATTTTCAACGATCCCCTTGCCTAAGTGGACTGTTGTGGTAACCGAGCCCATCAACGAGACCGGCATCAGGCTCCTCGACGCGAGAGGTGTGAAGGTCATAAGCCTCCCGAGTGGAGCGAAGGAGGACGCGTTGTTGCGCGTCGCCCCCGAGGCGGACGGCTTCATCACACGCGGCGGTGTTAAGGTGACGCGTGAGATCATGGCGGCCAGTCCCTGTCTGCGCGCCGTCGGGGTTCATGGCATAGGGTGTGATCACGTCGATCTCGCCGCCGCGAGGGAGCTCGGCAAGGTTGTCTTGAACACCCCCGATGCGTTGACTGTGACGGTCGCGGAGATGGCAGTGGCCCTCATGCTCTCGATGACCCGCAGAATCGCCTCAGCCGACAAGGCGACGAGGACGGGCGGCTGGAGCAGAAAGTACGGCGACCTCATAGGCGCCGAGTTGATGGGGAAGACTATCGGTCTCATAGGCATGGGGCGGATAGGCGCCGCCACCGCCCGCCGCCTGAAGGCGTTCGACGTGAAGCTCTTCTACTGGAGCAGGACAAGACACCCCGACGTAGAGAAGGAAATAGACATCGAGTGGGCGGAGCTCCCGGACCTCCTCTCTCGGAGCGACATCATTAGTCTACACCTGCCCGGCTCGGCTGAGACACATCACATCATCGGCGGGAAGGAGATCGCCGCCATGAAGAGGGGTGTGAAGATAATCAACACGGCCCGTGGGAGGGTGATGGATGAGGCGGCCCTCGTCGAGGCGCTGAGGAGCGGCCACGTCTCCGCCGCCGCGCTCGATGTCTTCGAGCAGGAGCCAATCCAGCCAGACAACCCACTCATCGGGATGGACAACGTCGTCATCGCGCCCCACCTCGCCGCGAGTAGCCTCGAGGCGATGCAGAGGATGGCGACGCAGGTTGCACAGGGCGTATTAGATGTCCTCGAGGGCAGGGAACCACCGAACAGGGTGGCCTGAAAATATCGCCGTTTCACCCATGCGCCACTGGAAATGGTTTTAAAGTATAGCCCCCGTCAATAGGAGNNCAAACAGCTGCCCCACACAGGCCATAACCATAGAACCATAAAAAGAGCCGAGGAAACCCGGTCTCTACTTCTAGTTTTTAGTGACTCCGAACCGATATAGCGCGTACTATGTCGGCCGTGTTCTCACACCAGTCCGCGATCGTCTCTAGGGCGTCGAGGAACTCGTTCAGAAGAATCATGGAGCCCACGGTCCAGCCCTTGAACTCGAGGGTTGCGAGGTGCTTCCTGGCCTGGCTGTAGAGCTCGTCTGTGT
>DUKA01000110.1 GCA_013329615.1 Candidatus Bathyarchaeota archaeon | reverse complement strand
GGCACACGTCAACCAGATCATAAAGGACAGCCACGATGTCCTCGGACTCGAAGTCGATATACCCGTGAGTGACATTGTAGTCTACAACGAGTACGTGGGCGGCGGCTACGGCTGGATAGACGCCGGGAAGGCAGAGGCTGTGAAGATGCTGGCGGAGACGGAGGGCATGTTCATCGACCCCGTCTACACGGCGACCGCCATGGCGTGCCTCATCGACCTCTGCAGGAAAAAAGTGTTCAAGAAACGCGACAACGTCCTCTTCCTCCACACAGGCGGAGCCGTAGCTCTGTTCCCCTACAGGGGCCCCCTCAGGGCATACTCCGAGGGAAAGAAGCTCCCGTGGACGATCCCCGACTGGAGCCCACAGTCCACCTAAACCCTTTTTCCCTAGCCACTTCTTATTCAACCGAAAATGGCTAAGCTCGATTTATCGCTCCCGTACATCACGCCTAAACTCCCCGGCATCGGCGGCGCAATAAGGGCGAGGCCAGAGCTCTTCAACGTCGTCGAGGTCCCCGCATACGAGCCCCTCGGCTACGGTGACCACATCTACGTCAACATCACGAAGAGCGGGAGGACCACACGGGACACGCAGATAGACATGGCGAGCCTCCTCGGGCTGCGCAGGGAAGACGTCGGCCACGCGGGGCTCAAGGACAGGCACGCAATCTCCACGCAGACGTTCAGCATCCTCATGCCCACCGATGACCCCAAGGACGTATCAGACCTGCTAGAGTCAAGCCTAGGCGTAAAGGTGAACTGGGCGAAGAGGCACCCGAAGAAGCTGAGATCGGGCCACCTCAAGGGAAACACGTTCAGCATCACGGTCACCGACCTTACTGACGCCCCCAAGACCGCCCTCCAGAGGGCGAAAAAGATACAGAAGGCGGTCGCCAAGCTGGGGATACCGAACTACTTCGGCACACAGAGGATAGGCAAGGACGGGTGCAACGTCCTCGACGGCTTCGACCTCATCACGGGCAGGTACAGGGAGCGCAACAGGTGGCTCCGCAGGTTCCTAGTCTCAAGCTACCTGAGCCACCTGTGCAACCGCTACCTCGCAGGCAGGGTTGAGTCGAGCAACTTTAGTCGTATAATCAGGGGCGATCTCGCCAAGAAACACGACACGGGGGGAGTCTTCACCGTCGAGGACGCCGCCGTCGAGCAGCCGCGATTCGACGCGGGGGAGATCAGCTTCACCGCACCGATCTACGGTTACAAGATGAGGGAGGCCAAGTACGAGGTAAAGGAGATGGAAGACGCCGTCTTCGCCAACGCCGAGGTCACACTCGAACAGTTCCGCAGGATCGGAGCAGACGGCACAAGGCGCCTCGGCAGACTGCTCCCCGACGTCTCCGTCGCGCCACACGACGAGGGAATAACACTCTCATTCACACTCCCCGCCGGAGGATACGCCACCGTCATACTACGCGAGTTCATGAAGAACGACGAAGAACCCGAAACCGAGGTAGACACACCCGACGAAGACGAGGAGCAAGACTAGCCGGTCTTGACCTCGACTATCTTGAGGAGCTCCTCGATAATCTCCTCGTCGGTGTCCGCGCCCATCTTCATCCTGTATTCTCTTAGCTTGCTGAGGGTCTCCTCGGATATGCCCCGCCTGCTCTTGCTAGCCCTGTCGAGCCACTCGCGATACCTCCTCTGCTCCCTGTCGACCTCCATGAAGGAGAGGTCTATGAGGTGAAGGTAGGTTTCGAGGCTGCGCGTGCTCCGCTGGTCGTTAACTGGCAGGTTCGATATGCACTCCTTGAGGGTGACGAGGACCTTGCGGAACTTTTCGTTCCTCTTGTCCATCATCGCGTCTAGTTCTCGGAGTTCATCAGCTAAGTTGCCAGATGGAGGCATGTGACATGAGCCCACTCCGCCACACGTTTTTGTTAATAAAGGGTTGATGGAGGGGTAAAACCTAATTTAGGTACCTATTCTAAGCCTTCCACCACTTGAATTCGAGGTACTCGACGCCTTCCTCGCCGGGGAGGGCAGTGATGAATGTTTTTCGGACGGTGGAGGCGAGGCGCCCCGCCTTGACTATGTCAGTGGCCGACATTGGGTTGTCTCGGCGCATCACCTGTATGATGTATGGGGCGTGGTCTATGCCGGGTCCCTGCTCGTAGACGGCGAAGTCGCAGCCGTACTTGATCCCGGGGGTCACGACGAAGCCCTTCTCACGGAGGTCCCTGTAGACCGCGTATAGGGCGTCGAAGCGCTCGAGCTTCTCTTTCCCCAGCTTCTTCAGTCCCGGCAGCGTCAGCTTGTGCCCGCCTGAAACCACCTTGATCTGCTTCTTCTCAAGGAGGTAGACACCTTCGATTAGGTCGAGGATGAGGGGCTCGTCGAAGTCCTCCTTTGGCTTGGGGTTGCCGAGGGGTTTTCCGTAGAAGTCTGTGTTGAAGAGGCGTCTGCCGTCGTCTATGGACCATACGACTAGGCGCCCGTCTGCGAGTGCCTCGACCTCGACGGGCGCTTCTCTCAAAATCGGCGCCCCCTAGAGGGCTAATATGCGGACCAAGTCGCTCGCCTCATGCAC
>DUKA01000045.1 GCA_013329615.1 Candidatus Bathyarchaeota archaeon | reverse complement strand
GAGGCTCGCCGCCGGCATGAAAATGAGCTCATATATGCCCGCGTAGGGGCTAAGGAGGTTGCCGACGACGACGCCTAGTGCGTAGCCCACGGCCAGCAGTCGCATGCGGGCTATGCCGGGTCTGAGGACGCCGGCGAGCCTGAATTGTAGTGCCCCGAAGCTTATCGGTGCAAGGACGATGACGAGCGCCGCGTATAGGGCGGCGTAGACCGCAACTAGGGATATTTCTCTTGTGTTCACGTTTTTTTTGCCTCCCTCCACCGGGATTTCTAAGGCGGAGTCGGGTGGGAGGCCCCACTCACCCGCCGACAGGAGCCAAGAGGCACGGTAGATATAACCTTTCCTTCACTCTACGGGCCACATTATTTCAAGTTCTTGTAGAAAGTCGAAGGAAGCGGCTTACCAAGAGCCTTCGAACGTTTTCGAGTGTTTCGGAACTATTTATATTCCCCCCACACTTCACAAAGGCGAAACAAGCAGGGATCGCCATGAAGTTCAGCAAGCTCGCCATCAGCAAGGAGCTCAAGAAGGGGCTCAAAGAGATCGGCTTCGACGACATGTTCCCCATACAGGAGAAGGCGATCCCGCCGATGCTCGAGGGCAAAGACGTCATCGGGCAGGCCAAGACGGGCACCGGTAAGACGGCTGCATTCGGCGTCCCCATGATTCAGATCCTTGACCCCTCCAAGCAGACTGTGCAAGGTCTCATCCTCGCCCCCACACGGGAGCTCGCACAGCAGATTACCGAGGACATAAACGACTTCGCCAAGTACACAAAGGTTAAGGCAGTAGCCGTCTACGGCGGCGTATCGATCGACAAGCAGTTCATCGAGCTCAGGAGCGGTCCGGCGATCGTCGTTGGCACACCTGGCAGGCTCATCGACCACCTCAAACGCGGCACACTCAGCCTCCGGGACGTGAAGATGCTCGTCCTCGACGAAGCGGACAACATGCTCGACATGGGATTCGTCGAGGACATTGAGTACATCCTCAATCGCACCCCGAAGGAGAAGCAGGTCAGCCTATGGAGCGCCACGATCGACGACCGCACCATGAACATAAGCAGTCGATACATGCGCGAGGCCGAGTTTGTAAACGTCAGCCGCGACGAGATAGGCGTCTCCACCATCAAACAGCACTACATACTCTGCAACGAGCACGAGAAGGAGGAGACCCTCAAGCGCATCATCGACTTCTACAAGATCGACAGGTGCATAATCTTCTGCAGGATGAAGATCGGCGTCGACGACCTATATGCGATGCTCAGTCGCTCAGGCTACAACGCGGAGGCCATACACGGGAACTTTACACAGGCGAGGCGTCAGCAGGTTCTCGACGGCTTCAAGCAGGGCAAGTTCAGCATAATGATAGCCACGGAGCTCGCCGCACGCGGCCTCGACATCGAGGACGTGCCCTGGATAATAAACTACGACATCCCCATGGACCCCAACATGTACTTCCACCGCGTCGGCAGGACCGCCCGCGCGGGTAAGGAGGGGAACGCCGTAACACTCGTCACGCCCGAGGAGGAGATAGAGCTGGAGAGGATCAAGGCTATGACGAAGATACCCATCTACAAGCTTACTCTGCCGCCCTCGTTCCTGTTTTAACGGGCTAGTCGCGGTTTTGGGCTTCAAGTGTCTTCTAACGCCTATCAGTTATAAGTTCGGTGGCGTAGATGTTTTCATCAATGAGGGCGTTTGTCTCGGGCTTGTGGGAGAGGTCCGCCGTGCGTTTCGGCTTGATCGTCCTATTAACCCTGCTTGTAGTCTCGACTCCTCCGCCTGAGGGGCTGGGTGAGTCGGGGAGGAACGCGTTGGCGGCGTTCGTCTTCACGGCGGGGGTCTTCTCCCTGCAGCCCGTCTCACTCCCCTTCGCTAGCCTCATGGTCGTCGCCGTCCTCGTCTTTCTTGGTGTGGCGGATGTTGAGCAGGCGTTCAGTTCGCTTTCGCGGCCGATAGTCTTCCTAATCTTGGGTAGTCTCTTCCTCGGTGAGTCTCTGCGGAAGTATGGAGTGACACGCCGCTTGGCGCTGCTCAGTATAGTGATCTCAGGGGGGCGTCTGGATCGGCTTCTGCTGGGGTTGATGGTGATAGCGGCTGGTTTATCGATGTTCATGGAGAACACGGCAACGGCTGCCGTACTACTGCCGGTCGCGTTGTCGATCTCATCGCAGGTGACGGATCGAGGGAAGGCGAGGGAGCTAATTGTGTTGCTGGTGCTGGGCATAAGCTTCGCGGCGAGCCTCGGCGGGATGGTGACGATCATGGGGGCGGCGTCGAACGCAGTGGCGTCGGATTACCTCTCAAAGATACGGCCGTGGGGCTTCGTCGACTGGATCGCATACGGGGGGCCGGTCTTTCTAGTCGTCTTCCCCGCGACTTGGCTGCTACTGCTGCGCCTCAAGCCACCTCCGATCGAAAGCATCGACATCTCGCAGGCCCGGCGGGAGCTGACGGGGCTGGGGTCGACGTCAGCGGGGGAGATAGAGGTGCTCACTACGCTGGGCGTCACGGTGCTTCTCTGGGTGTCGGGCTCCGCCTTGGAGAGGTGGCTGGGTCTCAACCCATCCTTCATGTCCCCCGCCATCATAGGCATAGCGGCGGTCAGCTATCTCTCGCTGAGGGGGAGGGTGGAGTGGGAGGACGTGAAAGGTGTTAGTTGGGGCTTCCTATTCACCATCATGGCCGGGCTGTCCCTCGGGGACGCGTTGAATAGGAGCGGGGCTACGGCGTGGCTCGTAGAGGGTGTGGCTCCCACGTTGATGCAGGCGCCGCTCGTGGTCTTACTGGTCGCGCTCGTCCTAGTGTCCGCGCTGCTGACGAACGTTTTGAATAACGCGACGGTGGTCGCGATCTTTGGGCCGCTCATCATTAACTTTGCGGGCATGAGGCCGGACTTGGACGCGACGCAGCTCCTGATGTCCCTCGCGCTCGCGACGACGTTCGGTTATATGCTGCCTTCAGCCTCTGGGAGGATGGCCCTGATAGCGTCGATGGGGTTGATAACACCGAGGGAGATGCTACGCTCCGGCCTCGTCGTCTCCCTGCTGAGCGTCGTCTTGTTGATTGTCGTGTTTATTATCTTCACCTCCGTTGGGTTGTGGTGATGGTGGTGGGTGATCTGTGAGGGTTCTTGTTGTAGGTGCCGGTCGGGTGGGTGTACGCGTCGTTGCTCAGCTCAGGAAGAACACGAGGGTCGAGATCGTTACTCTTGACCCCCGCGACTCCCCTCCGGCTGTGAGGGAGGGGGTCATAGAGAGGGTGGATTATAAGACGCCCCTCGATATCGTCGAGATCGTGAAGGTGATAGTTGAGGTGGCGCCTGATCTGGTTCTGCTTACGACGAGCGCCGCCGACATGGGCACGACGGGGTCGTCGGGCCTCGACATATTCCTAGATGCCCTCAATCAGGAGCTGGAGGCGTCGGTCAGAGTGCCAGTTATTGCCGTGGCGAGAAGCTTCACCTGACCCCTACCCAATGATGCGATTTAATACTGGTCGCCCACCACTTCTCCACTGATACGATTTGGCGGAAACATACTTCGCAAGACAACCTTCTCCCGAGGAGATCGAGAAGAGGATCGGGGGCCATCCTTCATGGCTTGAGATAGATCTTGACGCCGTTACCCACAACCTAGAACAGGTGAGGAAGCGCGTTGGCGTAGAGATCGTGCCATGCGTTAAGACGAACGCCTACGGCCACGGCCTCGTGCCGGTCGTCGCCCACATGATGACGCAGGGGGTTAAACGCTTCCTCGTCGCCAAGCTCTGGGAGGCGGAGCAGATCAGGGACGCCGGTCTAGACTGCACCGTCATCAGTATGGACCCCCTGTTTTCCGAGGAGCATTACGCGGAGGTTGTGAAGCGGGGCATAACGCAGACGGTCTACCAGAAGGTGACTGCTGACGGGCTCAGCTCAACCGCCGTCAGGCAGAAGTCCAGGGCTCTGGTTTGGGTGAAGATTGACACGGGTCTTGGTAGGGTTGGTGTTAGGTGGACCGAGGCAGTTGAACTCGTTAAATACATATCCAAGCTCCCGAACGTCGAGATAACTGGGCTATTTTCCACGATGTCCGAGAGCGACGAGTTGGACAAAGTGCAGGTCGAGAGGATGAAGGCGATAAGCGGCGAACTCGACCGCATGGGGATAAAGTATGGGATACGCAGCATGGCGAGCGGCCAAGCGGTCTTCCACAAGCCCTACACCCACCTCGACGCCGTCCGCCCCGGCCTCATGCTCTACGGTTTCTACCCCGACCCTGAGGACAGGGACAGCGGCCTACAATTAAAACAGGCGTTCGCGTTGAAGGCGCGGGTCGAGCAGGTGAAGATCGTTGACGCTGGCGAGTCGTTGACATACAGCCGCCGGTTTACCGCGTCGAAGCGGATGAAGGTGGGCACCGTCCACATAGGCTACTCCGACGGGTACCCGCGTGGGCTCACGAAGAAGGGCCTCGTGAAGGTGTGTGGTGTGGTCAAGCCCGTACTCGGTACCGTATCGGTGAACCACTTCCTCGTTGACCTTGATGGGACCGACGCGGGCGTCGGCAGCGTGGTCGAGGCGATAGGCCGCGAGGGTGAGAACGACGCCCACAGGGCCGCGGAGCAGGCCGGGATAATGACTTACAGTCTCATGGTGGGGATGAACCCCTTGACTCCCAGAGTCTACGTCAAGTCGGGGAAACCCGTGGCCTTGTATGAGCCCAAACTCGTCGAGGGTTGACGAGGGGGCATCAGGATTTAAATTAGGGAAGCGTGTATGGGACAGAAGGGCCGGGGTAGCATAGCTTGGCTAATGCGCTGGACTCATGATCCAGAGGTTTAGGCACCAG
>DUKA01000113.1:10696-13366 GCA_013329615.1 Candidatus Bathyarchaeota archaeon | reverse complement strand
GATCTTCTGGTAGAACATCCGTTCCGAGGCGCGAATGTCGCGGATGCGCTCGAGCAGCTCCTCAAAGTAGTCGTCGCCGAACGTTTGGCCCGTCTTGAGCCGCTCGTCGTCCATGGTGAATCCCTTGACGAGCAGTTCCGAGAGCCGCGCCGTAGCCCATTGCCGGAAAGCGGTGCCCCGACCAGAGCGGACCCGGTAGCCGACGGCTAGAATGGCATCGAGATTGTAATGGTCCACCGTACGAGTGACATTGCGGCCGCCTTCGGTTTGAACTATTAAGAATTGCTTAATAGTTGCCTCAGGCGACAACTCGCCTTCCGCGTAGATGGTCTTGAGGTGTTGATTGATGTTTGCGACGGTCACCTGATACAGCTCGGCCATAAGCCGCTGGGTGAGCCAGACGGTCTTCCCGTCTATCCGCACCTGTACGCGCAGGGCGCCATCCTGATACATGAGCAGTTGCCCATCGGGGGGCAGGGAGATCGACTTATCCGCCATACTCAAGCTCCTTCGCATCCATCTCCAGCCTCAGATACACCACATACTCCGCCTTGAAGTCGCCCAGTTTCAGGTCCACGGCGATCAGACGGTTCAGCTCTCGATGGTAGAAGAGCAGATCGATGTAATAGTCGTCGTTGTTGATCTGGATGCGTTTTTGGCGGGACAGGAAGGCAAAGCCGCTGCCCAGTTCAAGCAAAAATCTTTCCAACTCCCTCAGGATGGCGTCTTCGAGGTCCCTTTCGAGGTAACGATCTTTCAGGCCCAAGAAATCGAGAACGTAGGGATCGCGGAACACGAGGTCGGGAGAAATTCGATCGGAATTTCTGAGCTGTCGCAATTCCTCGCGGATAATTTCGTCGGGTTTTTTCGAGAGCGCGGTGCGCTCGTACAGCATGGACGCTATCTTCTGTTGCAGCGTTCTCGTGCTCCAGCGCTCGACACGGCACATCTCGGCATAGAAATCACGCTGCAAGGGGTCCGGCAGATAGATCAGAGCGAGAAAATGCGTCCAGCTCAATTGTCTCAGCAGTGCTGAGACAATTTCAGTGTCGGGAAACGCCTCGGCGAAGCGAATCATGTGGCGCAGGCTCTTTTCTGAAAAGCCCTTCCCATAGGCGCCAGTCAATTCCCTCGATACGGTGGAGACAAGTTCCTCTCCGTAATTTGCCCTTGCTTGCTTGAGCACATCTTCGTAAATGCGCTTGCCGACCCGCCAGTAAAGCAGAGTCAATCCGGCATTGACCGCAACGGCGACGGCCGAGCGCGCCTCGTCGATCATCTTCCGCAATTCGGCGACGAGAACGCCCGTGTCCGACTGAACCGCTTTATCCCCCATACCCCAGCCCCGCCAGGTTCTTCCTGATCTCCTTTTCAAGCTTCTTCCCCTCATCGAACTGGGCGAAGAGGGTGGACGTTAGACGCTTCATCTTGTCCTCGAAGGGCTCGCCGTCCTCCTCTTGCGCGGCGGCGCCCACGTAGCGGCCGGGGGTGAGGACATAGTCGTTCTTCGCGATGTCGGCCAACGTGGCCGATTTGCAGAAGCCGGCCTCGTCGGCGTAGTTCTCGCCCCTCTGCCAGGCGTGGAAGGTTCCGGCGATCTTCGCCATGTCCTCGCCCGAAAAGTCCCGCAGGACTCGGTCCTTCATGTAGCCGAGCTTGCGCGCGTCGATGAAGAGGGTTGTACTGCGACGGTCGCGCTTGCCGCCCTTCTTTGCCCCGGAGCTCGGCCCCTTGTTGCGCGTGAGGAACCAGACGCAGGCAGGGATCTGGGTGTTGGTGAAGAGCTGTCCCGGCAGGGCGAGCATGCACTCCACGAGATCGGCCTCGATGATCGCCTTGCGGATCTCGCCCTTGGTGTTCGTATTCGAAGACATGGAGCCGTTGGCGAGGAGAAGGCCCAGCGAGCCGTTCGGCGCGAGGTGGTAGATCATGTGCTGGAGCCAGGCGAAGTTGGCGTTGCCCGCGGGCGGCACGCCGTACTTCCAGCGCACATCGTCTCTGAGGCGTTCACCGCCCCAGTCGCTGACGTTGAAGGGCGGGTTCGCCAAGATGAAATCGGCCTTCAGGTCCGGGTGTAAATCGGAGTGAAAACTATCTGCCGCCCGGTCTCCCAGATTGTTATCGATGCCCCTGATCGCCAGGTTCATCTTGGCCAGCTTCCAGGTGGTCGGGTTCGATTCCTGCCCGTAGACGCTGATGTCCTTGATGCGCCCACCATGCGCCTCCACGAACTTCTCGCTCTGCACNNACGAACATGCCGCCCGACCCGCAGCATGGATCGTATATGCGCCCCGTGTATGGCGAGAGCATTTCGACTAAGACTTGCACCACGCATCGCGGCGTGTAGAACTGCCCACCCTGCTTGCCCTCGGCGGAAGCGAACTGCGAGAGGAAGTACTCGTACACCCGGCCGAGCACGTCCTTGGAACGGTTCTCCTTGTCTCCGAGACCGATCGTCCCGATCAGGTCTATCAGCTCGCCTAGCCGAACCTTGTCCAGACCAGGTCGGGCATAATCCTTCGGGAGAACGCCCTTCAACGAGGGGTTCTCCCGTTCGATGGCCATCATTGCTTCGTCAACAGCGCGGCCGATCTCCGGCGACTTCGCTTTAGCCTGAAGGGCCGACCAGCGAGCCTCCTTCGGCACCCAGAAGATGTTGTCCGCCTTGTA
>DUKA01000113.1:0-10654 GCA_013329615.1 Candidatus Bathyarchaeota archaeon | reverse complement strand
GCCGCCCACATCGTCGCTTCGAAGCCTAGCTTGGCCCCGTTGTTCTCCTTTCCCTTCTTCCCCTTAACCATCAATATCATGGCGAATTCAGATTAGTTTGACTTATAACCTTCGTGAATATTTTCTAAAATTGATAATATAATTATAAAGATATTAATATTTTTGATATCAAAGTTATTTAGATTGAATATCCAGAATAGATCGTGACAGAAAAATGTAAAGATTGGCGGGCTCGGAGGGATTCGAACCCTCGGCCTATCGGTTAAGAGCCGATCGCTCAACCTGGCTGAGCTACGAGCCCGATTAGGCCACGGAATCATATTGTCCTAAATAAACGTTACGGATACCGGGTTCATTCGGCCTTGCGCCAGAAGGGGACTATCTCCTGCGCCTTTCCTCTCTTGATCAGAGCGCAGCCGATGGGAACTGGCAAGTTCACAACGTCATTCTTCGCCAGACGGTACGGGCGGTCCATGCCGGCTATCTCCGGGAGATCGTCCAATATACGCACCAGCACCCTCTCCGCCGGTTTCGATTGCTCCGATGCGTGGGACTTCCCGTTCACCATGCTGAGCGCCTGCCTCAGCTGCCCCTGGTCGACCGTGGCGCAGACGGAACCGGACGGCGCGGGATTCCTGGGAACAGGCGCCTTGCCCTCCAGTGACAGGTCCCGGCACTCGTTTATCGCGCGAAGGACCTGATCGTACATCTCCCGCTCTTCCTCCGTGAGACGCTGCAGGTCCATCTTGGACCCCTCTGAGGCGCGCGTGGCCATGCTGGTGATCTTGCGCATTCGGAAGAAGAATATCTGATTGCCCTTGGCGGAGACCTTCTTGAACTCGTTGGTCATGCTGGTGGCCTTGAAGGACAGGGCGTCCTTCTTGATCTCCTCCTCGCTCTCCTTCCTCAACCTCTCTATGTAGTCCCGGAAGGCGGGATAGAGGTCACGCCTTACCTCCACCAGGTCGGGTGAGTTCTTCTCCTTGCGGTGGATCTCGGTGACCTCCTTGTAGTTGAGCGGTTCGAGCGGAGGCGCCATTGCAGACGGATTCGGTTGTTGATATAAGAAACTGACCTAGCTCCTTCGGAACGAGGACGCCAGGCGCGGAATTTCTCTGAAGGATTAAGTAATCCTCCGCCCGTTCCGGGAGCGTGGACCTCTCCAAATGCCTGCGGCCGTCGGCGGACGGGTCGGAGATGGATATCATCGTTACACCGAACAGTACATCACCCGGGGTGCAGGACGTGGACCCTTGGCGCCACCGCCTGGTGGTGAAGGTACGCGCACCGCCTGAGGACGGCAGGGCGAACGAGGAGGTGGAGGAGCTTTTATCCTCCGTGATCGGAGCCAAGGTCACGGTATCCCGTGGACACGCTCAGCGCATGAAGGTGGTGCGCATCCTCGCGCCGGTGGACGCGGTCAAAAAGGCATTGGGAGGAGCGCCATGACCCTCGGACGCTCCCCCAAGGAAAGGCTGGACGAGATCCAGGCGGTGCTCGAGGAACTGATATCCCGTGACCCCGAGTCGGTCATCCTGGTGGAGGGCATGCGGGACCGCGGCGCGCTGACGATATTGGGCGTCAAGGGCGAGATGATCCAGGTGCAGAGCAGCGACGGGATCTTCGCCATCGCGGAGCGCTTGGCGAAGGAGGGCAAGAGCGCCATAATCATGACCGACTGGGACCGCAAGGGCGGACAGCTCGGACGATTGCTGAGGAACGCGCTGACCGCCAACGCCGTGCCTTACGATGACGTTCTCCGGCAAAGGCTGGCGGTCATCGCCAAGCAGGACATCAAGGACGTGCAATCGCTGCCGTCGCTCTACTCGCGCCTGGTGCAGGAAGTGCAGGCCAGACGCCTCTAGACGTCCAGAGAAAAATTGCGTGTCAAGACAAGGCCAGCCAAACTATTTATTGAGATATCGGCCTAGGAGGGTTCGTTATCATGTCTTTGGACCGCAGGATGCTGGATGAGCTGGGGATCGAGAACGTGGAAGAGCTGTTCTCCGACGTTCCGGGAGAGGTACGCATGGACGACATCCCGCTCCCCAAGGGGAAGAGCGAGATGGAGGTCGTCCGCCAGGTGCAGTGCATGCTCTCCGATAACCTCACCGCGGACGGCGCTCCATGCTTCCTCGGCGGCGGTTACTATCATCACTTCATCCCCGCGGCGGTGAACACCATAATCTCCCGCTCGGAGTTCCTTACGTCCTATACGCCATACCAGGCCGAGATAAGCCAGGGCATGCTGCAGAGCATATTCGAGTACCAGAGCCTCATCTGCGAGCTCGTCGAGATGGCGGTCGCCAACGCATCTATGTACGACTGGAGTAGCGCCCTCGGCGAGGCCGCGCTCCTCGCCAGCAGGCTCAACCACAGGGACACCATCCTCGTACCCAGCTTCATCAGCCCCGCCCGCCTCGCTGTCCTCAAGACCTACACGGGCCCAGCAGGCATGAAGATCGAGAAGGTCGGCTACGACGCTGAAACGGGTATGATGAACATCGAGGACCTCAAGTCTAGGGTCAGCGAATCCACCGCCGCCGTCTACGTCGAGACGCCCAGCTACCTCGGCTTCGTTGAGGAGAACGTGAAGGCCATCGGCGAGATAGCGCACGAGAAGAAGGCGGTCTACATCACGGGCGTCGACCCCATCAGCCTCGGCATCCTCAAGGCACCGGGCAGCTACGGGGCCGATGTCGTCGTCGGCGAGGGGCAGCCTCTGGGCAATCACATGAGCTACGGCGGGCCCCTCCTCGGCATCTTCGCCTGCAACCACGACAACGCCATCATACGCCAGATGCCCGGCCGCATAATCGGCGTAACCGAAGCAATCGCTGACAAGCGCCGCGCCTTCGTGATGACGCTCCAGACGCGCGAACAGCACATCCGNNCTCGCCGAGACGTGCACCAGCAGGGCAAACTACGCCATCAAGAGGATAAACGACCTCCCCGGCGTCGTGGCTCCCGCATTCAAGTCATACCACTTCAAGGAGTTCACGGTCAAGTACTCGAAGAAGAAGGCGACGGATGTCAACAAGGTGCTCCTCGCACACGGCTACCAGGGTGGAAAGCCGCTCAGCGCGGATTTCCCCGAGCTTGACGAGTCCACACTCTTCTGCGTCACCGAGATGCACACGAAGAAGGATATTGATGGCATGGTGGCCGCGTTGAAGGAGGCGACCCAGTGATGACAGTGCGCAAGTTCAGGCAGGCAGACTGGGGAGAGCCACTCGTCTTCGAGCTAAGCCACAAGGGCAGGTACGGCTTCCACCCGCCCGAGGCGGGGGTAGGGGACGAGTTCAAGAAACTCGTGCCGAAGGGTCTGGCCCGCGAGGAACCCGCGGGGCTCCCAGAGGTCAGCGAGATGGAGGTCCTCCGCCACTACATCCACCTGAGCCAGATGAACTACGGCGTAAACAGTGGTCTCATCTACCCGCTCGGCAGCTGCACAATGAAGTACAACCCGATAATCAACGAGGTACTCGCGGGGCACCCGAGCCTAACGGAGGCTCACCCCGACCAGGACCCATCCACGGTGCAGGGCGTCCTCGAGTTCCTCTACAAGCTCAAGCAGGGCTACCTCTCGGTCACGGGTATGGATGACGCTACGCTCCAACCCGCTGCGGGTGCACACGGTGAGTGGACGGGCATAATGCTCATACGCGCCTACCATACGGACCGCGGCGAGGCGGCGCAGCGCACCGAGATAATAGTTCCAGACAGCGCACATGGCACGAACCCCGCATCTGCCGCCATGGCGGGCTACAAGATCGTCGAGGTCCCATCGGCGCCCGAGGGCACGGTAAATCTCGAAGCCCTAAAGGCGGTCGTCGGCCCACAGACGGCGGGTCTCATGCTCACCAACCCCAACACGCTTGGCATCTTCGACCACCAGATCGCCGAGATCGCGGCTATAGTGCATACGGCGGGCGGCCTCATGTACTACGACGGCGCCAACCTCAATGCCATCATGGGCAAGTGCCGCCCAGGCGACATGGGCTTCGACGTCGTACACGTCAACCTCCACAAGACCTTCAGCACTCCACACGGCGGAGGAGGCCCCGGCAGCGGCCCGGTAGGCTGCAAGGCCATCCTAGCCAAGTACCTGCCCGTCCCTGACATCACCTACAAGGATGGCAAGTACGCCCTCAGCTACGACAAGCCCAAGAGCATAGGCAAGGTCCACGGCTACTACGGCAACGTCAACGTCATGCTCAAGGCCTACACCTACATGCTGACCATGGGTCCCAAGGGACTCAGGGAGGCATCGGAATTCAGCGTCCTCGGGGCCAACTACATCTCCAAGAAGCTAATGAACACCAAGGGGCTCAGCTTGCCCTTCGCACCCGAGAAGCCCAGGATGCACGAGTCCGTTCTCAGCGCGGAGAGGCTGAGTATCGACACAGGTGTGCGTGCCCTTAACGTGGCGAAGAACCTACTCGACAGCGGCATGCACGCCTCGACCATCTACTTCCCCCTCATCGTCCACGAGGGCCTCATGGTTGAGCCCACAGAGACGGAGCCACTCGAGGCACTCGATGACTTCATAGAGGTGGTGAAGAAGACGTGCGAGCTGGCCTACTCGAACCCCGCGGAGGCGCTAAAGGCACCCGTGAACACGGTGGTTGGGAAGCTGGATGAGGCGAAGGCGGCTCACCCGAAGACGATCTGCCTCAGCTGGAAGAAGCTCTGCCAGCTCACAGCCGAATAAGAACACTTTTTATCCCTAGGGAGCGGATAGGCGGGTAAGGATCAAGAATGCTGTCCGCCCTAGTAGCCATGGAACTCGAGTTTCTGAAGACGCCCCCCTTCGCCACGTACGCGATCCTCGTCATCGCGGCAGGCCTGGGCCTCATCACCAGCTTCGTCAACGCCAGGATGACTGACTTGAAGTCTTATAGGCGGATGATGCTGGACAGCGCCAGGGCTCAGCACCAGATGATGGAGGCGGCGAAGAGCGGCAACCAGAGGGCGATTGACAAGGCGCAGAAGAAGCAGCAGGAGGTCATGGGGCAGCAGAGTAAGATGAGCATGGACAGGATGAAGATCAGCCTGTTCTTCATGATACCCTTCCTCCTGATCTGGCAGCTGCTCGGCGGATTCTTCGGCAACACAATAATCGCCTACTTCCCCTTCCAGTTCCCCTTCATCCCAATGGAGCTCAGCGTCGCCAACTGGTACCTGCTCTGCAGCTTCGCCTCGAGCGTCTTGATTAGCCGCCTCCTCGGACTCACATTCGAGATCGACCCCGAGGAGAGGGCCAAGGATGAAGGCTAAGCGTGGGTTAGTCATCACAGTAGCCGGGCCCCACGGCTCGGGCAGATCAACGCAGGCAACCAAGCTAGCCGAGGTATTCAGTCTTCGATACGTTTCTACGGGCACACTCTTCAGGGAGAGGGCTCAGCAGCTCGGCGTGTCCCTCGAGGAGATGACGCGCATCGCGACCGGAGACGACGCCTTCGACAGGTTTCTCGACGACCGCGCCAAGGAGGAGACACGTAAGGGTGGTGTCGTGCTCGACGCGACGCTCTCTGGGTGGGTGGCTGTGAAGCCCGATCTCCGCATCTACCTCACCGCGCCCCTCGATGTCAGGGTCAAGCGCATCGCGGGCAGGGAGAACCGCGACGTGAGAGAGGTCGAGAAGGAGACCACCCTAAGGGAGAGGAACGAGCTCGAAAGGTTCCGCCGCTACTACGACTTCGACCTATCCGATCTGAGCATCTACGACGTTATATTGAACACTGAGCACTTCGACGCCGATATCGTGGCGAATATCCTTAAGAACGTCGTCGAAGCATACATGGTCGCAAGGTGAGCATTGTGCCCGCATTCGATGTTGGGAGGGTCTGCGTAAAGACCTCCGGCAGGGACGCCGGTAAGCGCTGCGTAGTCGTCGACCTCATGGACAAGAACTTCGCGTTGGTCACGGGACCCAAGGAGGTCTCGGGCGTCCGCCGGCGCAGGGTTAACGTCAACCATCTTACACCCCTCGACGAGAAGGTCGCCATCGAGAAGGGCGCCTCCGACGAGCAGGTAGTGGCGCTCCTGAAGAAGTAGCCGCCTCTTACTGCATCGGCGTGAGCCTCGGCTTCGGGTAGCTCGCACCGTCCTCCATCTCAAGCGCGTAGTGCTGCGTCATCGGCTAAAGCCCCCGCACAAGGAACACTCCCTGCTCGTTCATGATGGATATCTGCGTGTTCGAGTTGTTCGATGCCTGGCGCTCCGAGGCGGAGCCGGGTTGCATCAGGAGGATGAGGAGTCCTCCCTCGTTCTTTGTCCGGCGCGACTCGGCGTCGAGCATGCGCCTGCTCAACTCTCTTGGTATTAAGTCGTCGAAGACGTCGACGTACATTATCCTGAGGAGCGGTTCACCGGTTTCTGCACGAAGGCGCGTCTCCTCCTCTGTGATCCGCCCGTGGTTTGTCTTGGGGTCGTCGAGTGTGACAGCGTATGGCGCTCCGGGCGCTACGTCCGGCGTGTATACGCGGAGTAGCCTGTCTCTCGCCGCCTGAGTGACGCCGTAAGCCTCGTCGTATCTGGCTACCCTGTCGGAACCCGTGCCTCCCGAGGGTATCATCGTAACGGGTCTCCCTGCGTGTATGAAGTTGTCCCTCAGTGGGCCAAGGAGGAGCGCCGGGGCGATGGGTGGGACGCTTTCTCCGAGGCGTATGAGTATGGTGTCGCCCCTCCGCAGCCCACCGGTGGCGGCGTCGAGCCCGGGGGTGCCCGTGCCGTATCTCTCCGCGTCGTCAGACGTCGGCGTGAATGGGAACCCCTGCCGCGTGGCTTCTCACGGAACGGCTCCAGCGCCTTGAAGCTGCCGTGGAGCGGGAACAACTGCTGTGGGGCCTGTATCTCGGTTCCCCTCATCTTAACCACCTCTAGGCTGCGAGTCGTGACGCCTCCGACGCCAGCCCTCCTGAGCAGTATTATGCAGTCGGCGAGGAACTCCTCGACCCCCACCCCGATGTTTGAGCTCCCCGAGGGTATCTCTATGATGAGCAGCGTGGTGCAGCCACTCCTCTTCGTGAGTTTTCCGAGGATGTGGAGCGTTATGCGTGCGTCTATTGTCTTCTGGAATGCCGTGGCGAGGGCGGTGAAGGAATCTACGACGAGGCGCTGCGCCCCGAGTTCCCCGACCCTATCAAGCAAGTCCTCGATGAGGATCTCGGTACCTTGCTCCTTCACGGTGAGCAGGTCCATCACATCCACGGCTCCGGGTAGGTTTGGGTCGTCGAGGTTCCTGCCTGTCTTCTGCATATAGTCGATGAAAGAAGCCCTGCCCTCGGCGAGTGAGATGTATAGGCACTGTTCGCCGACAGCGGCGCCGTCGTAGAGGAATTGCTGGCGAGGAGCGTCTTACCGGTGCCTGCGTTTCCGGCTATTATGAAGGTGTTTCCCCTTGGGATGCCTCCCTCGAGGCTCGCGTCAAGGTTGGTTACACCCGTCGGTACCCGTGTGTCGTTCAATCCGAGCCCTTCCCCTCGTCGAGTGCCAGGCGTATGCGCCTTATCGTGGCCTCCCTGAGCTGGCTCGAGCCCATGCCAAGCGTCTTCCTCAGGTTCTCCCATAGTTGGAGCTGGTTGATGTGTGGGTCCGTCGTGGTGTTCTCTATCTCTCGCAGTATCACACCTGCCCCTGTGCCTTCGAGTTAGTTGTTCAGGGCTTCTCTAGGGCTCCTAAGGAATAGTTCGCCGTCACCGAGCTGTGGGGCGAGGAGGATACAGTTGTGCCGCCTCACCAAAGTCGTGAACAGTCGTTCGTCCATCTGCCGTATCTCACTTCGCGTGTAGACCTCAAGGTTTACGTCGCCGACCCTTTGCAGCGGCCTATCTTTGTCTTCGGTGATCAGCATCACGCTGGCGGGTCCTCGCAGCCTCTGTAGCTGCTTCGTGAGGTTTGTGCCCGCCCTCCTCGGGGGCATTGGGGGGCCGACCTCACGCGGGGAGCAGGTTCATTATAGCCTTGTTCTTGCCATCGATGAGCAGGAGCGATACGAGTTGCAGGAGGGTCTGATCGTCGCTGAATACGGCGGACTCGAACGGGTTCTCTTTGCCCTGGGTGGCGATCCTAGCGAGCAGGAAGCGCCTTTGGTCGCTGTTTATGAAGAGCAGGGGGGTCTCAACCTCGACCGGTTTTACCTGATAGATGTAGGCGAGCTCCCTTGCGAGGGCGTTGTGCTTCGGGTCTAGCGGTGAGTAGAGTTTGACCTCCACGCCCTCTTCCTGCACCTCGTCGAGGAGCCTGTGTGCGGAGTTGAAGAGTATGCCGAGGCCGTCCTCGTTCGTGAGGATTATCAGCTCCTCGTGGCTCTGCCGGATTATCTCGCTGCACTTGCCCTTGACGTCGTCGTTCTCGTCGAGGTACCAGATGAGCTTCTTCTGCGGGCCGGTGTCCTCCTTGTTCTTCTCGTATGTCTTGACGAGTGTTTGAACCACTGTGTCGAAGTCGAGTGCCTTCTTCTTAGTGAGGCTGAGGACGGTGTCGAACGCCTCGTTGGGGTGAGAGGGGGCGAACTGTTTTTGGGATCCTGGGATCTCGACGACTAGGCCGTAGTCTATGAGTTTCTTTAGTGTGCCATAGACCTTGGTTCGGGGGACGTCGCAGTGTAGGCTCAGTTTCCTCGCCCCGGCGTTTCTTAGGCTGAGTAGGCTGAGGTAGACCTTTGACTCGTACTCAGAGAGGCCGGTGTATTCCACTATCTTCGGCCAGATAGACCGGATGTCGCCTGTGTTTGCCTGTAGTTCCCCCTTGAGTCCGGGGCTTCTGTGTTGTGTGTTGAGGGTGTCGGTCAAGTCGGGTCGATCTTGGTTGAGGCTTAGGTCGCCCAGATTTCTAACAGCTGTACCCTTGAAGGATAGTTTTCTGGTTACAGAGTATTCTTTTTCCTTCTTTTGGGTCAGACCCATGTTTCCACCGTTTCTACAATGGGGGGACAGTTGATTTTCGCTGTTATTTATCGCGAAAATGGTTTAATTAGAGAGTTATGCTCAGAAATTGAATAATATAATACTACAATTACAGGTAAGATGAAACCAATTCATTGAAAAAGTTGAAAAAAACTGAGACTATTGAGTGGATTTGCCTACATCTTCTCTAGGTAGGCAATATTATTGACAACCGAGACCTCAATCTTCGCGTTCAGATCCCGGGCGTCGATCCTCTTCTTCAGCTGGGTCCTCAGGTAGTTGGCATCCTTACCGGTTACCTCTACCTTGACTAGGCCCGACTTTCCACTGAGGAATTTGTCAATGATAGGGTCGTACTTGCTGCCCTTTCTGTACTTCCTCGAGGGCTTCTTCTCGACGTCTACCAATTTAAAAGGAACATCGCTCATCTATTTTCGCCTGCATAAAAGGCGATCAATATAGTTATTAAATTTATTGTATATCAATAGTTTTCAAAACCATGTTCAATTTGGGAGATGTATTTTAGGATCAACATGTAACAACTTATTGGGTTTCAGGTGTTGTGCCTATATTAGGCAGACTTGTCTGATTGACTCTTTGAAGGTTTTTACTCCGAGTTCAAGTTGTTTCAGGGTTATATACTCGTCAGGTGTGTGGGCCTGATCGATGTTTCCGGGTCCGCAGATGACCGTGGGTATGCCGGCGGCGGTGTAGTTGACCGCCTCGGTGTAGTAGGGTGCACCCGTTGGCTGCTTCTTGAGCATCTTTGTGAGCATGCGTACGACTTCGCTGTCCTCGGGGACGTCGAGGGGTTTTCCCGCCGATATTTCGAGTATCTCTGCCTTAAATCTGAGGTCTTTCGCCTTTAGGGCGTCGAGGATTTCGTTGAGCCATCCCTTGCAGACGGCGGGTTTCTCGTGCCCGGGGATGAGGCGTGTGCTGAAGTGGAGCGTGCACTGGTCGGGTATGACATTCGCCTTGAATCCGCCGTTTATCAGGGTGCATTCGATGGTTGTCGGGCCGAGGAGCGGGTGCGGCTTCTTGTTCAGGTTTTTCTGTAGTTTTCGTATCTCGGTGAGGATGTCGGCGGACTTGTCTATGGCGTTGACTCCGAGTTCTGGGCGGCTGCTGTGTGCGGCTTTGCCGTGGATCATTATCTTGGCGTGGCCCGATGCCTTGTGTGTGCGTATGACTTCCATCATGCTCGGCTCGGGGATTATGCCCATGCGCGCCTCTTTCTTGGTGACCTTGCCCTCCTCGATCACCTTGGTGACGTACCAACCTCCGGTGTCTTCGCCGGCGGTGAAGCCGAGGGTGAGTTGGCGCTTGAACTTCTCCTTGGAGAGGGCCTTTGCTGCCTCGAGGATGCCTGCGTCGGGGCCCTTCATGTCGCATGCTCCGCGCCCGTAGAGTCTGTCTCCCTTGACCTTGCCCTCGAATGGAGCCGTTACCTTCCACAGGGCCGGGTCGCCTGCGGGAACGACGTCTATGTGTCCTTAGAAGGAGTCCGGGGCCCTTTCCCTTGCCAAACTTGCCTATGACGTTGGCGCGGTCCTTTTCGACCACCTGCAGCTCGGTCTCGGCGCCGATATCTTCAAGGTAGTCCTTGATCCACTTGGCGAGGGGTAGCTCCTTTGCGGGTGGGCCTGAGGTGTCGTATGATATCATGGTCTTGGCTGTCTCGACGACGGACATCTTGTTTCGTCTACTCAGGGGGGATCGTTGTATTAGAGATTGGGGGG